>JALZEG010000024.1 GCA_030862185.1 Actinomycetota bacterium | reverse complement strand
GCGCCAGGTCGTCGGTCACGTCCTCGACCCATTGCCGTAGCCGCGCGCCTCTCTCCGTCGCGGATCCGTCCGCGGCGAGGATCCCGCGCTCGACGAGGCGCGCGCGGGCGTCCGCCCACTCCTCGTCGGACCAGCCGCGGTTCGGCTGCAGCTCGGACGCGGGCACGTCTCCGGTCGCGACGAGCGTCAGGTGGGCCTCGCACCCGTCGAGGCCGGCGGCCGTGAGCGCGGCGACGTGACCGTCGCCGCGGTGCTCGCGCAGCATCGTCGCCGCGTGCCAGAGCCGCAGGTGCGGCTCGTCCGGAGGATCGAGCGCCGCGTTCGCCGCGAACAGCGGGCGCCCCGCGACGTCGCAGCGCGACGCCGCGTCCAGGCACGCCGCAGCCGCGTCCTCGACCGCGGCCCCCGCGACCGCGTCGTCCAGCAGACGTCGCAGCGCCGCGTCGACGATCTCGAGTCGCGCCGCCAGCACCCTCTCCGGTGTCGAGAACGACCACGCGTCGGGAAGCGCGCGCCTAACCATCCGCGGATGGAAGTTGTAGAAGAGCGCCGTCACGAGCTCCGCCGGAGCGGGACCGAGCGGCGCGGCACGTCCCGCGAAGTACCCCATCCAGCCGCCCTTGAGCCCCGCGGCGGCGTACGCGGCCTTCTTCTCCGGCGCGAAGTACACGACTGCGTGGTACGTCTCGAAGAGCCGCCACAGGCGGCGAGCGAGGGCCGGTTCCACGCCGTCCTTATACCGCTGCTCGCTCCGTTCCCCCATTCGGGGGATAAGCGGCGGCGCGTGAAACCGTCCGTTACGTGCCCGGCCGACTTTCGTTCTACGCACCGATGACGACGAAAGACACGCAGGACACGTTGCCGGCACCGACCGACGAGGAACGCGCCGTGGCTTCGCTACTGGTCACCGGGATGACGGACGAGATGGCAGCGCGCAGGCTCGGCCTCTCCCGCCGGACCTTCCGGCGGCGGTTGAAGGCATTGATGGACAAGTTAGGCGCGCGCTCTCGCTTCCAGGCCGGCTTCATGCTGGCCGAGACGGGCTGGACCGAGCAACCTCAGGAGAGCGACCCCCGCTCGACGCGATAGGGGCCGGTCGTACCTACTTCGCGGGCGACAGCTCGAAGTGGGCCGTGACGGGACCCGGCTCGTAGTTGTGCAGGAGCACGAACGCGGTGTCCTTCGTCGTGAAGCCGAGCTCGTCCGTTCCGACCGCGTTGTAGAACGCGACCTCGGTGCAGCTCTTGTCGAAGAGGTAGATGTCGAGGTCGTACGCGCCCGCTGCATCGGCACCGACCGCCTTGATCATCGCTTGGAGGCCCTTGTACTCCTCGGGCACCTCGTACACGGCTGCGTCGGCGCCGTTGGAGGCCGGGACCGCGCACCTCCGGATGAACTCCTGCGCGGTGACCGTGAGGAGCGTCCCCGACGCGCTGTGGAACGCAGGGTGGCCGGTCTGGATCGTGATCTCGGAGCTGACGTAGGGCTTCGGGCCCTTCTTCTTCTTGGCCTTCGCGAGCGCGCCCGTCCCCAGCGGGGCGGCGACGAGCGACGCAGCGACCAGCGAGACGAGCGTCTTCTTCAACATTGCGATTCCCTTCCGTTGCAGCAGTCTTGATTGCTGTATTCGGCAGACGCCCGGCGCCTCCTGCCGCCCGCCTGGCCCCCCGGCACCGGACAAAGGGCCGCGATGCGGACATCTCCCTCAGCGCCAGGGACCGATGCCGCCGAGGCGCTCGATCGAGATCCGCGTCACGTAGCCGGGCGGCGGATCCGGCATCGGCGGGAACTTCACGCCGGGCCCGAGGTACGTGTAGGCCAGCTCCTGGAGCAGCTCCGGCGCGCCTCCTTCGACGACGCGCGCCGACCCGTAGATCACGAGGTACTCGCGCAGCCCGATCTCGTTCGTGCGCGCGCCCTCGATCGAGATCGTGACTCGGGGATCGCGCCGGACGTTGCGCAGCTTGCGCTGGTCCGACAGCGTCGCGAGCACGACCTCGTCGCCGTCCAGCCCCACCCATGCGAGCGTCACGTAGGGACGTCCGTCGGGATCGACGGTCGCGACGTGCGCGAGCGCGTCCGACTCGAGCACGCGCCGCGCGTCTTCGTGGATCATCCGGCTGCGGACTCCGCCAGCGCCGCGCGCCTCTGTTCCTGCCGCACCGTCACCTTCCGCACGACGACGATGGCCAGGACCCCCGCGACGACCGACAGCGCGTCTCCTGCCAGGAACCGCCGGACGAGCGAGATCATCTGATCGAGAGACGGGTCCAGGACGCCGCTGGTGCCGAAGCCGAGGAACCAGCCGCTCACGATGAACGCGGCCCACCACCAGTTGAGCACCGGAGGGACCCGGGCGCCGTCGGGCGGCATCGGGAACTCGCGAGGCAACGCGGGATCGGACCCCCTCCAGACGTCGTTGATTATCGACTTCGGCCGTATCAGGTTCAGGATCGGCACGAACCACGCGCCGACCGCCCATCCCGCCGGAATCCTCAGGCGGCGCGAGCCGAGGGCGCCGAGGTTGCGGTACGCGCGCCGGAGCCACACGACGAACGGGATCGCCGCTCCGACTGCCGCGCTCAGCTGCAGCCAGCCCATCGACTGCATCCGCGAGTCGTGCGCCTCGGCCTCCTCGAACGTCACCAGCGCGCCGTCGCGCACCCGCCCGAGCAGGTCGAGCATCTGGAAGTCGACGATGGCCGCGGCGAAGTCGAAGACGACGTTGAGGGTGAGGGCGCCGATGACGACGTTGGAGACGCGGACGGGTGACTTGTAGGGACCGCTCGGCGCCGGGTGCTCCGGCACCAGCCGCTCGTCCGGCCCAGCCGTCGACTCCTCGCGCTCGAACATGCCCTGCCGCTCCACTACGGGCTGTACGGCGTCGGGCCCCCGCCGCCGCGCCGTTGATTGCGCAGGAACTTCTCGACCTCTTCGGCGATGTTCTCGACCGACGGCACCTCGGCCTCCCCGACGAGGCCCTCGAGCCTCTCGAGGTGGTCCTGGGCCTCCGGGTTCGACGAGAAGATCTGCTCGAGTGCCGTCCGCTGCGCGACGACCTGCTGCTCGAGCTCGCCGGCCCCGACCGTGACGGAAAGGTGGTCCTCGAGGCGGCGCACCAGCGCGATCGCCCCGGCCGCGTACGGCGTCGCGTAGTGCGGGATCTGCGCCCAGAAGCCGACGGCCGGGATGCCGTGCTGCGCCATCGTCCACTCGACGACGCTGACCGCGGCCGCGGGGACGCGCAGCAGGCCCTCGGTCGGGCTCCCGCCGCGCAACAGCTCCTCGCCCGACGCCGTCATCATCACCGGCGTCGGCGCGGTGTGCGGGACCGCGGCGGGGATGGCGCCGAGGCTCACGTGCTGGACGACGCCGAAGCGGACCGCCAGCTCGTGCACGTCCCCCGCGAGCTCCTGCCAGCGGTAGTCGGGCTCGGGCCCGGTCAGGACGAAGACGTCGCGCTCGGGCAGCCGCCGTCGCATCAGCTGCAGCGCCGGCCACACGAACCTGCTCGGGACTCCGTCGACGATGTCGAGGACGGGGCGATGGCTGCGGTAGTCGTAGAGGTCGTCGGCGGCGAACGTCGCGACGACGTCGCTCTCCGCGGCGATGTGACGCGCGGCCGTCGTCCCGGCCGCCCCCGCGTCGACCCAGTCCTCGAACGAGACGACGAGCGCCGGCGCGGTGAGGTCCTCTGGCTCCTTCACGACCTCGAAGAGCGACATCGGCGACAGCCTAAGAGCTGGCGCGCCTCCGAGCGGTCAGACGACGTCTTCGAGGGCCGCGGACCGGTTCGCGCCCTTGACCAGGACCGGGTCGACGCGCACCTCGCGCAGCGTCAGCTCGCCGCCGCAGTGGTCGCAGGCGACGACCGGTGTGGTGACGTGCCCGCAGGGCTTGTGAGTCAGCGTCACTGGCGGCTCTTCCGAGTCGGTCGCCCAGCGGTCGCCCCAGGCGATCATCGCCAGCATCACCGGCAGCAGAGCCCGGCCCTTCTCCGTCAGCCGGTACTCGAACCGAGGCGGCCTCTCCTCGTAGCGCCGCCGCTCGAAGACGCCCGTGGCGACGAGCTTCTGCAGGCGGTCGGCGAGCACGTTGCGGGCGACGCCGAGGTCCTCCTGGAAGTCGTCGAAGCGCCGCAGGCCGTAGAAGGCGTCCCGCAGGATCAGCAGCGACCACTTGTCGCCGATCACGTCGAGCGTGCGGGCGACGGAGCAGTCCATGGCGGCGAAGTCGGTGGGGGTCATGGGACGATCATACGGGGTGAGTTGCACTTTGCAACCTTCTCCTGCTAGGGTCGTGGCAGTGGGTTGCAAAGCGCAACTCACTCGCTCCAGAAGGGAGGCCGGCCATGAGGTTCTCGAGCTGGTGGGACGAGACGGCGTGGGACGGGCGCCTGCGTGTGGACCTGGCGGAGGTCATGGACGAGCTGGACCCGGGCTGGGCCGCGTGGAAGGCCGATGCCGCCGAGACGCCGGCGGTCGCCTGATGCGCGCCGCCGACAGCAGGCTGGCGCTGCGGGCGACCTGGCTCGCGACCCGTCTGGGGGCCGCGATCTCGCCGCGCGCCGCGGGACCCTTCGCCGCACGGCTGTGGTTCACGCCGTGGCGGGTCCCCGTCGGCGCCCGCGGCCTCGCCCGCCAGGAGGAGTGGCTGAAGCCGACGGAGTCGGTGACGTTCGAGGTCGACGGGCGGCGCCTCGCGGGGTTCACGGCAGGGTCCGGCCCGGGCGTGCTCCTGGTCCACGGGTGGGGTGAGCGAGCGGCAAGCCTCGGAGCGTTCGTCGACCCGCTCGTCGGCGCGGGGTACCGGGTCGTGGGCGTCGACCTGCCGGGACACGGCGCGAGCGAGGGCGGCCGCACGGACGGATTCGAGGTCGCGGCCGCGATCGCCGCAGTCGCGGAGTCCGCGGGCGGCGTGCGCGCCGCGATCGCACACTCCATGGGCGCGATGACGACGATGTACGCGGTGCGCGAGGGCCTCGCGTTGGACGCTCTCGTCCTCCTCGGTTCCCCGGCCCGGCTCGAGAGCGGGCTGGCGAAGTTCGCGGAGATCTTCTCGTTGCCGCCGAAGGCGGTGGCGGGGTTGAAGGCGTGGATCGACCGCCGCTACGGCGCTGACGTGTGGGACCGCATCTCCGCGCGGACCATCGCGCCCGAGCTCGACGTCCCCGCGCTGATCTTGCACGACCGCGACGACCCGCAGGTCGACTTCGCGGATGCCGAGGCTCTACACGCGGTGTTGCCGCAGTCCCGTCTCGTCACGACGGAGACGCTCGGCCACGGACGGATCCTCCGCGACGACACCGTCGTCGAGGCCGCGGTGTCGTTCCTGCGCGAGATCGCTCCGGCGCGACGCGTCAGCGCGGGGGCATGACCGCGCACAGGTCCGTACGTCCGCTGGCGACGAGGGTGTTCACGCGGCCGGCGGTCGCGATCGCTCCGCCCAGGAAGACGGAGACGCCCGCCTCGTTGCGGATCCGGTCCGCGTAGCTCGGCAGCGTGTAGGGGTCGTACGGGACGACCGCGTCGGGCGTCGCGCCGCCGGCGGTGACCTCGACGAGATCGCAGCCCGCGCGCCGCAGCGCGGTCGCGACCCACACGACGTCGTCGATCGCGATCCCTCCACGGACGCCGTCGGTCGCGGCCAGCGACGCACCGAGCGCGCCCGGCCACGCCTCCCTGACGGCATTGAACACCTCGAGCGGGAACCGCGTCCGCGCCTCGAGCGCGCCGCCGTAGCCGTCTTCTCGCAGGTTCGTCAGCGGCGACAGGAAGCTCGCCGGCAGGCCACCGCGCGCGAGGTCGACGATCGCCAGCGAGATCCCGGCGGCGGCGGCGCGGCGCGCCGCGGCCGCAAACGCGTCTCTCACGCGG
>JALZEG010000017.1 GCA_030862185.1 Actinomycetota bacterium | reverse complement strand
GCGACGACCTGCTCGACGGGGGGCCGGGAGACGACACCCTGGTCGGGGGGCCCGAGCCGCACGGGGGCAACGACACCTGCGTTAACGGCGAGACGGTCAGGCACTGCGAGGAATAGCGCGGACGCGGGAGAGGCCGCCCGAAGACCGGACGGCCTCCTGCGTTCCTACGCCGCGCAGATCAGGTTGCCCTGCAGGGCGCCCCTGACGCAGTTGACGTAGCACTGCACCTCGGCACAGGCGTGCGCCGTCGCGGGCAGGGCCGGTATCGCCGCGAACGCGAGCGCGCACGCCGCCAGCGCGACCTTGAGTCGCGTCATCCTGATCCCCTCCTTGCTACAGCCGGCACGCGAACTCGCCGCTGGCGAGGTCGTGGACGCAGTTGACGACGCACTGGACGCTCCAGCACGCGTGCGCGGGCGGCGCGGTGACCGGGACGATTGCAAACGCCAGAAAGACGCCTGCCACCAGGGTCCTCAGCTTGGTCATGTCCCACCTCCTTCCGGCGAACCGATGGCCGTATTCCACTTCACTGCCCCGTTTACCGGATTCGTCACACATTTTGCCCGCGGTATTGCTTTCCCGGTCGAGGCTGGATACGTTCCCCTCCGGCTAGATCCGGGCACAGGGGTCCCGGAGGCGGACGAAAGGGAGAAATACATGCGGAGATGGAGTCCTTTACTCGCGCTCGCAGTGCTGCTGGTCGGTGGGAGCGTGCTCTCGTCGGTCGCGTCGGCGACGCCGGCGCAGCCGTCGGAGGACCAGGGGCGCCCCGAGCACGCGGGACCCCCGGAGGGGTTGAAGCCGGGCGATGTGCTCGAGGACCACGGGGTGTCCGTGGTCGTGCCGGAGCCGGGCGTCGGCGTCTACAGCGAGGCGATCATGCCGCGCACCGAGGTACCTCAGGAGCTCGCCGTGTCGACGGAGCCGGACGGGACGGTGGTCGTCGAGTCGTACGGATCGGAAGCCGACGCGACTACGGCGCCGGGCTCGGGGCCGCTCAACCCGTTCGACAACGGCTGCGAGGACGGCGCGTACAACCTGCACAACTGGAAGCGCTACAACACGCTCTCCTGGTACTACAACACGGGCGGCACGCCGAGCTACCTCGCGGCCCTCGACGTCGAGAACGCGATGAAGCGCGGGACGACCAACGTCACGCAGGCGAACAACGACTGCGGGTTCTCGGACAACATCACGGCCTCCCAGAGCTACGCGGGGCGCACCTCGACCGGCATCCAGGTGACGTCTAGCGGCACGTGCGGGACCTCGGACTCGTCCAGCGTCGCCAAGTTCGGATCGCTCTCGAACGGGTCGCTCGCCACGACCTGTACCTGGTACACGACGGCCGACAACCCCGACAGGGCGACCACGAGCGACGTCCGTTTCAACCCCGCTTTCGAGTGGGCGACATCCACCGTCCAGTGCGTCTCGTTCGGAGGCGACGCCTACATGGTCGACGACGTCATGACGCACGAGCGCGGGCACAACTTCGGCATAGCGCACGTCTCGGAGAGCAGCCACGAGTGGCTGACGATGAGCACTAACAGCCAGGGCCCGTGCGACACGTCGCAGACCACCCTCGGCCTGGGTGACTACAACGGCCTAAACGTCAGATACTAGAGAGACAGTCTGGGATGACGGGGGCGGGGTTCGTCCCGCCCCCCCATCCGAAAAGGAGCAAGTCTTGAGAGTCGGACGGTCACGGGGCATTCTCGTTGCGACGCTGCTCGCAGCATCGGCGTCGCTCACGCCCGCCGCGGCCCACGACCACCAGCCTCCGCGGCTGCTTCTCGAGCACGACGGCCAGCGGCAGCGCGGGATCAACTATCACGGGTGGTGGACGACGCGCAGCGGCGACGGGTGCGTCGGCTGGGACGCGGTCGGGCCGCGGGCGTTTCCCGACACGGCCGTGCGGGAGCCCGATCCGTGGGGCGCGATTCGGCTCGTGAAGCGACAGCAGCCGCGCAAGGTGTCCCTGAAGGCGTGGCCGCTGGTGGGGCCGGACGACCAGCCGGTGGGAGCTGCGACGTTGGTCGACGCGGACGTTCGCCGCGTGCGCGGCGCGGCGACGCGCCAGTGGGGAGTTGTCTTCGACCCACCGTTCGCAGGCGACAACTACCTCGAGCTGTTCGTGGAGTGGAAGGACACGCAGCGCTGCGGCGGAGCCCAAGGCGGCTACTGGGGCTTCCACCTGTTCAGCGAGTCCCTGTAGCTTCCGGCATAGTGAGTCCGCTGACCCGAGAAGACGTCCTCGATTGGCTGAGCCGGTACGTCGAGGCATGGCGCAGCTACGACCCGGGCGCGATCGCGGCACTGTTCGCCGACGACGCCGAATATCGATACCACCCCTACGACGAACCGGTCAGGGGCCGCGACGCGATCGCCGCGTCGTGGCGGGAGGAGGACCGGCGCGACGAGCCGGGGAGCTGGGAGGCCCGGTACGAACCGGTGGCCGTCGACGGGAACGTAACGGTCGCGACCGGGACGAGCACGTACCTCGATTCGCAGGGGAACGCCGAGCGCGTCTTCCACAACAACTTCGTCATGGAGTTCGACGACGCCGGACGGTGTCTCTCCTTCACGGAGTGGTACATGGAGAGGCCGGCGTCCGGGGCGCCTGCGGCCTAGCCTTCCGGGTGCGGCTTCCGTCCTTCGGTCAGGAGGCGTAGCGCTTCGTCGCGGCTCGACACCTTCATCTTCTTGAGCACCGACGAGACGTGCGTGCGGACGGTCACGGGCGACACGAACAGACGCCGCGCGATCTCCTGCGTGTCGCACCCCTGACGGAGCAATTCGAAGACCTCCCACTCGCGGCTCGTGAGCCGTACGGCCTGCCCGCTCGAGACCGGCACGCTGCGATGCTTTCCCCGGTCGCGAACGTCCTCGATCAGCCGCGGGATCAACGACCGCGGGATCGCCCCCTCACCTCGGAGCACGCCTCGCAATGCTTCGGGCAGACGCTCCGGATCGGTGTCCTTGAGCAGATACCCGGCGGCACCGGCGCGGAGCGCGTCGAGGAGGTCCTCGTCGTCTCTCGATACCGTCAACATCACGACGGCAGTCGCGGAGAGGGCGCTCGAGATCGCCTGAGCCGCTTTGATCCCGCTGCCGGGCATGTGGACGTCGAGCAGGCACACGTCCGGCCGGTGCTCGAGCGCAGCCTCGACCGCGCCGGGGGTGGTGCTCGCCTCGGCGCAGACCGTGAAGCCGCCGTCTTCCAGCGAAGCCCGTACTCCCGCCCTCGTCGGGGGGTGGTCGTCTGCTACGAGAACCGTCAGCTCTGCGTCAATGGCAGCAACACCTCCACCTGGGTTCCTTCTCCGATCCGGGAGGAGATCTCGAACGTCCCGCCTAGCCCTTCGGCGCGCTCCTTCATCGACGTGAGGCCGAAGCTCCACTTGTCGCGCGGACGCGAGACGTCGAATCCCGTGCCGTTGTCGTTCACGGTCAACCGCAACGCGTCCGCCGCCGCCGCCCGGATCGTGACCTTCGAGGCGCGACCGTGTCCGACGGCGTTGTGGATCGCCTCCCCGACGATCCGCACCACGTCTTCGCGCACGCGGGAAGGTACGCGGACCTCGGGGACGACGACTTCGAACTCCGCCCCGGTCCGGGCGGCCATCTGCTCGGTGATCTCGCGGATCGTCCTGTCGAGGGTCTCGTCGAGCGGCCGGGTCAAGGCGACGATCGCGCGGCGCGCCGCCGAGACTCCGCGTTCGCACGCTCGGGCGATCGCCTCGAGCTCGCCCGCTCGCGCTCCTCTTCGTGCGACCACGCGGCTCTGAGCGGCCACGAACACGAGCTCCTGCGCGAGACCGTCGTGGAGGTCCCGCGCCATCCGGCGGCGCTCGTCGAGAACCGCCGCGTCGGACCGCGCTTCCCAGTAGCTGCGGACCTCTCGCGCTGCTCCGATCAACAAGAAGACGTAGAAGCCCAGCCGCATCACGTCACCGACGAGGACGTAGGCGGTGTAGAGCGAAGGGAAGATGATGTAGTTCACGCGCGCGACCGTCGCCAGAGCCGCGCCGGCGCCGACCCATCCGAGCAACCCGTCTCCGTTCAGTGCCGAGCGGTGCGTGAGCCTGGCTGCGGCGACGGCGAAGAGCACGAGCTGAAGACCCTGAGCGCCGAGGAGGAGCGGGTGTCCCTCGATCCGCGGCCGAACCGTGTCTCCCAGCATCGCCGTCGTCCGCACCCCGACGGGAAGGGATTCGGCGAGCGTGACCGTGACCGAGACGATGACCGCAAGCGCGACGGCGAGCGCGGCGACAAGGCCCCAGAGCGCGATGTCCGGCCGTCTCACCGTCCGCCGCACGGGCCAGGCCGACGCGGCGAAGACGATCGCGCCGAGGGTTCGCGCGGTCAGCGGCGCCCACACCAGCACGGGAGATTCCGTTTGCGGCTCCAGGACGTCCAGGACCGCGGGCATGACGGCGTTCGTGACCGCGAACACACCGAGGGCGAAGACGAGGCCGAGATCGGCAAGGTGACGGCTCTGCCGGAAACGTCCGAAGATGAGGTAGGCGACGACGAGTGCGATCAGCCCCTCGGCGGCTTCGAGGCGGAGGTGCAGGGCCTCGTTGCGGTACGCGAAGTGGAGTTGCGGGATCGTCGCGACCGCCGCGGTAACCGCCAACGCCACAACGGTCACGGCGGTGGTCATCCGAGCGGGCCGAGTGACGTTCATCAAATCCGCCTCCTAGGAGTGGCCTCCGCACCAACGCCTCACCGCCGGACGGCGAAGAGGCGCGTAGGCACCGGGGTGGGCCCGCGACCCGTCCCGATAGTAGTCCCAGGAGTTGGGATTTCTCAACGCCGCACCACCCGAAACGGGCATTCACCTGCTGCGACACCTCGGCCACGATCACACGAAAGCGGAGGAGATGCCGCGGAAGCCCGGTAACGGCGAGTTACCCGAGTAGCGAAGGGTGGAGGACGGATGAGAAGGCTCAAGAATTTGGCCGCAGGCATGCTGGTGGTCGCCCTGGTCGTCAGCGGCACGACTGCTCTGGCCGACACGGCGTACAACACGATCGATGGAAGCATCGACACCAGCTTGGAGGTCGTCAACTTCGCGGCCGGTGCGACGGCGGCACAGACCGTCACACTCCGGCTGACTGCCGACTCCTCATACGGGGAAACCGATCCACACGGCGGGTGCAACCTCGGCGGGAACGTGAACGACGCCACCCTGTGGCAGGGCGGGAAGACCGGTTCGGCGGCGCTGAAGCTCACGGCGACGTCGAGCGCTCCCAGCGTGGCCACGGTCACCAGCCCCGCGGCCTTCACCAACTGTGCCAACCAAGCCGGATACGAGCAGACGCTGAGCGTCACGCCCGTCGGACCGGGCTCCACCACGGTGACGTTCGCGATCAACACCGCGGCGAGCAAGTGGCGCAAGAACTCGAACGTCCAGCTCAACACCGCCTCGTTTGCCGTAAACGTCGCGGCTCCTTCGAACACCGCCCCGACCGTCGCGGTCACCGGCTTCTCCGACGGAGACTCGTTCGAGAAGGGCGTCGACACCCTGCCGACGCCGGGTTGCGACGCGAGCGACGCCGAGGACGGCCCCTCGAACCCCGCTCCGACCATCACGCCCGCGCTCGACGGGTTCGGCCTCGGAAGCGTGACCGTGACATGCTCGTACACGGACGCCGGCGATCTGTCGGACTCTGACGAGAAGAGCTATTCCATAGTCGACACCACGAACCCCACGATCGGCCACGCGGTCAGTCCGGCGGACCCCGATGGTGAGGCCGGCTGGTACGTCACCGCGCCGACCGTGACGTTCTCGTGCTCCGACGCCGGTTCGGGTATCGCGAGTTGCCTCGCCGATGACGCGGACCCGGCTTCGGACGAGATCACCCTCGGCGACGGCGCAGGTCAGGTCGTCGGTGGGACGGCGACCGACAACGTCCGTCTCACCGCGACCGATTCCGTCACGCTCTCGGTCGACACCACCGACCCCGACAACATCGCGTTCTCGGGCGGCGGCATCAGCGACGGCGCCAGCTACTACTTCGGAAGCGTCCCCGCGGGACCGACGGGGTGCACGGCCGACGACGCGACGTCGGGCCTCGCAAGCTGTGACGTGACCGGCGGCGGTAGCGGCGTCGGCTCGCATTCCTACACGGCCACTGCGACCGACAATGCGGGCAACGACGCGACCGCGACCCTCAGCTACACGGTCCTGCCGTGGACGCTGAACGGCTTCTATAGCCCGGTCGACATGAACAACGTCGTGAACGTGGCGAAGGCCGGCAGCACCGTCCCGCTCAAGTTCGAGATCTTCAGCGGCACGACGGAGCTCACGAACACTTCCGCCATCGACACGTTCACGGTTGCGAAGCAGGCTTCGTGCAGCGGGCTCTACGGCGCCGAAGACGCGATCGAGCTGTACTCGACCGGTGGCACCGCCCTTCGTTACGACACGGCCGGGGGGCAGTTCATCCAGAACTGGAAGATCCCGTCCGGTGCCAACATCTGCTACCGGGTGACGATGACCGCGGACGACGGGTCGAGCAAGACCGCCCTGTTCAAGAGCAGGTAGAGAGGAAGAGCGACAAGAGAGGCCCCGCTTCGGCGGGGCCTCTTCCGCGTCCGGCACGTGTGCCCCCGGTGGGAGTCGAACCCACACTGTGGGGTTTTTAAGACCCTTCTCTCTGCCGGTTGGAGTACGGGGGCAGCACCTATCTTCGACCGTCGCGCAATAACCGGCGGATACCGCACGTTTTGTGCCGGCGGGCGGGGGCTAGACCAGCGGCCACGGTAACGGGCGGTCCGCCGGCGGGGGCGGGAAGCGGCCCTCCACCAGCAACGACTCGGTCCTCGCCAGGGTCGCCGCCACCTCCTCCGGCGACAGCAGTTCCTCCAGCCTCGCCGCCAGGCCCCCCGGCTCCGCCAGGGCGGCCCCCAGCGTCTCCAATCGCGCGATCGTCTCCGGGTCGAGCGGCAGCCCCGCGTAGGACCAGATCACCGTCCGCAGCTTGTCCTCCAGATGGAACGTCACCCCGTGGTCGACCGCCCACAGGCGCCCGGACGCGTCCTCGATCACGTGGCCCGACTTGCGATCGGCGTTGTTGATCACCACGTCGAACGCGGCGAACGCGACGAGGTCGTCGGAGCGCTCCTCCATCAGCGTGAAGTAGTGGCGCTCGGGGTCGTGCTCGACGAACAGCTGCAGCGACCCCGGCCCCAGCGGGGCGTCGTCCCGCAGCACCGTCGGCGGCACGATGCACCAGCCCGCGGCCTCGCTCACGAGATACGCGGCGGCCTCGCGGCCGGCGAGGCTCCCGTGCGGGAAGTCCCACAGCGGACGCTCGCCGCGGCGCGGCTTGTAGACCGCGAGCGTCTCCGGCGACAACCGGACGAGGAACGTGTAGTTCGACGAGTACGGCAACAGGCCCAGGACCTCGACGTCGCCGGTCCGCAGCGCCTCGAGCGTCTGCTCGTCATCCCCCCGGTCTGTGGCCATTGGAAGCGGGGCACACGTGCCCCCCCGGGTCCATGGGCAGTCCGCACAGCTGGCACAGCGGCCGCCCCTCCCCGACCGCGGCGAGCGCGTGGAGGATCAGCGACCGCACCTGGTCGCGGCGCAGGAAGAACCGGTAGCCCGAGTCGTCCTCTTCGACTTCGTCCTCGTCGTCGCCCCGGATCTCCTGCAGCACGACCACGACGACGTCGCGGCTCTCGTCGTAGAGGAGACCGATCGTCCCGATCCGCCATTCCGGGTCGACCGGCTCCGTCAGCGCGAGGGCAGGGTCGCGCTGCGGCGCGGCCGACTTGATCGTGTCGTCCTCGTCGATCATGAGGAGCAGCTCCTGGAGCTTCTCGGCGAGGATCGCGAGCTGCTGCTTCTCGAGCAGGAACGAGTGCACGCCCGAGGAGCCGCGCGCCTGCAGGTAGAAGGTGCGCGCGCCCGCCTCGCCGGTGAAGTCGGCGGTGAAGACGTCCGGCGTGACGTCGAACTGCATCAGCCGCTCCTCGCGAGCATTACCGGCGAGACGTTCATCGACAGGATGCGCGGCCCGTCGGGAGTCAGCGTCACGCCGCTCACCGAGCCCGGCGCGATCACGATCCGCTGGAAGAGGTCGATGTGGATGCCGAGGTAGTGCGCGAGCACGAGCTTGATCACGTCCGCGTGGCTGACCACGCAGACCATCCCGTTCGGGTGCTGCTCCGCGATCTTCCCCATCTCGCCGAGCGCGCGGCCCTGGACCTCGGGGAGGGTCTCGCCGTCGGGGAAACGAACCGCCGACGGCCAACGCTGGACGACGCCCCACAGCTTCTGGCGCGCCAGCACCTTGAACGAGCGATTCGTCCACTTGCCGTACTCCACCTCGCCGATCGTGCGGCGAGTCCGCACGGGCAGTCCGTGGCGCGCCGCGATCGCGGCGGCCGTCTCGCGGGTGCGGTCGATGGGGCTCGAATAGACCGCCTCGAGGTTCGTGCGTGACAGCAGCTCCGCGGCCGCGTCCGCCTGCGCCCGGCCCTCGTCGGTGAGGTGGACGTCGGGCATCCACCCCGACAGCCTGTGACCGGTGTGGGAGGTGACGCCGTGCCTGACGAGCCACAGGGTCGTCATGCCAGGGACTTCTCGACCGCCTCGAGCGCGCTCGGGTTCTCGAGCGAGGAGAGGTCACCGGGATCCTCGCCCAACACCTGCGCGCGTATGGCGCGCCGCAGGATCTTCGCGGAACGCGTCTTCGGCAGCTCTTCGACGAAGCGGATCGCGGCGGGAGAGAACGCCTTCCCGAGCTCGTTCGCGATCGTCGCCTTGACCTCGGCCGCGAGCTCGTCGGTCGGGGCGACCCCCGGCCGCAGGATGCAAAAGCACCACACGGTCTCGCCCTTCACGGGGTCGGGGATGCCGACCGCGGCGCACTCGACGACCGCGGGATGGTCGACCGCCGCCGACTCGAACTCCGCGGGACCGATGCGCTTGCCGGCAATGTTCAGCGTGTCGTCGCTGCGGCCGTGCAGGAACCAGTAGCCGTCTTCGTCGACCGACGCCCAGTCGCCGTGGACCCACACGTCCGGCCAGCGCGACCAGTAGGCGTCCATGTAGCGCTGCGGATTGTTCCAGAAGCCGCGCGTCTGCGCGGGCCACGGCTTCGTGCAGACCAGCTCGCCGACCTCGCCGCGCACCGGCGTCCCCTCGGGGCCGTAGACGTCGATCGCCATGCCGAGCCACGGGAAGCCGAGGGAGCACGCCTTCGTCGGCACCACGGGGGCCTGGCCGAGGAAGCAGGCGCCGATCTCGGTGCCGCCGGAGATGTTGATGATCGGGCAGCGCCCTCCGCCGACGACGTCGGAGAACCAGCGATACGGCTCGGGGTTCCACGGCTCGCCGGTCGACCCGAGCAAACGCAGCTTCGAGAGGTCGCGCGCCTTCACGGGCTCCTCTCCCGCCGGCATCAGCGCGCGCACGAGCGTCGGCGAGATCCCGAGCACGGTCACGCCGTGCCGTTCACACATCTCCCAGATCCGTCCCGCGTCGGGGTAGTTCGGCGCGCCCTCGTACATGAGCACGCACGCGCCGTTCGCGTGCCCGCCAACCATCTCGAAGGGGCCCATGATCCAGCCCATGTCGGTCACCCAGTACAGGACCTCGCCGGGAGCAATGTCGAACTGATAGGCGGCCTCGGACGCGATCTTGACGAGGAAGCCTCCGTGGACGTGGACGCTGCCCTTGGGCCGGCCGGTCGTGCCCGACGTGTAGGCGATCATCAGCGGGGCCTCGGGATCCAGCTCCGCGGCGGCACACTCCGGAGACTGGCGCGCGAGCAGATCGGCCCACTCGACATCGCGCTCGCTCGAGGCCACGTCGTCGTCCGGGAAGCGGCGGTAGACGACGACCTTCTCGACGGTGGGCGAGGCGCCGACGGCCTCGTCCGCGGTCGCCTTCATCAGGACCTTGGAACCGCGGCGGTAGAACGCGTCCGCCGTGATCAGCGCCTTCGCCCCCGCGTCCTGAAGGCGGGTCGCGATCGCCGGCGCTCCGAAGCCCGAGAAGATCGGCAGATAGATCGCGCCGAGCTTCGCGCAGGCGTAGGCCGCTACGACCGCTTCGGGGACCATCGGCATGTAGACGCCGACGGCGTCCCCCTCGCCGATCCCGAGCTCCGCGAGCCCGTTGGCGGCGCGGTTCACGTCGGCGGCGAGGTCGGCGTACGTCAGCGTCCGCACCGCCCCGTCCTCGCCCTCCCACACGAGCGCACGTTCGTTCGCGCGCTCCGACGCGGCGTGACGATCGACCGTGTTGTAGGCGAGGTTGACGCGGCCCCCGGTGAACCAGCGCGGCCACTGCGGCCCTTCGGAGGCGTCGAGCAACGTCTCGTACGGCGCGAAGAAGTCGATCCCGAGGTCGTCGATCACGGCTTCCCAGAACCACTCGACGTCTTCCGAAGAGCGGCGGACGAGCTCCTGATAGGTCGCGATCCCGTGACGTCTCATCAAGCGCGTGACGGCGGCGCGTTCTATGTGGTCCGGCGTCGGCGTCCAGACGAAGTCACTCATGGAAGGAGGCTATCGCGGGGGCCGCGACGCGAAAGAGGCGGCCTCGAAGGACCGCCTCTCGCGCCGTTGCGCGACTAGTTGACCGCTACCGAGGCGTTCATCGGGTGCAGGAAGCAGAAATACTCGAACGGCCTGTTGCCGCTCCTCGCACCGAACCTCACGTCGAACGAATCGATGCCGGCCGCAGGCGGCGTCAGCTTCTCGGCCTGGACCCCGCGGATCCCCGAGTGCTCGACGTCGTTCGGGCCCGACAAGACGTTGTTCCCGGTTCCGCCCCAGAAGTCGTGCGACACGTCGATCTCGAGCGTGCTGCCTTCGGGACATATCGGTTCGCCGGTCTGCTGATCGTGATCGGGCTGCGTGTCCGGCCCGGCTCCCTGGTCCCCGTCGGGATCGCACTGCGGTAGGTCGAAGTTCAGCCGGGGGAACAGTCCCGGATCCGGCATCGAGACCGTGTGGTCCTCGTGCACGAGCTGGTCGAACCGCCACCTCACGACGTCACCCCTGTCGACCGACAGGCGCTTCGGGTAGAACGCGTGCAGAGAGACGAAGCGGCTGTCGACGCCAGCCCACGCGTCCCACACGCGGCGGCCGCCCGCGGTCTCGTGGGACGTCTTACGGCTGCTGTACTTGGTGTGGGTGGCCTGCGCCCAGTCGAGGTCCCGAGCAGCCTGCTCTGAGCGGGCCTCGTCGATCGCCGACTGCGGCGTCGCCGCCGCGGGGTCGGCGACCACGCGGATTCGCTTGCGCATGTGGTGGTGGACGAGACAGAGGACCCAGAACGTCGTGCCCGGCTCGGCGTTGACCGTGGCGGTGAACGTCGAGGGCAGCTCGAACGGCGCGCCGGAGTTGAGCACGCTGGCACCGGTGTAGTCGCAGGGGCTCTGTCCCGTGCCTCCGCACGAGGGATCGGTGGGGGTGGCGACGCCCGGGAAGTTGTCCTTGAACTCGTTCGCCCCGTCGTCGGGATCGGTCCGGGCGAAGCCGAACGGCCCCGTGGGAACCGCGTTCTCGGCGAGCCAGTCCTCCGGGCCGACGCCCGCCGGCAGCATCGTCGCGGTGTGGAAGCCGCGGAAGTCGAAAGTGATCCTGTCCCCCTGGTGGACCGTGATCGTGTCCGGGCCGAAGAACCTCATGGATTCCGCCGGGAGGCTCCGGCCGCCGAGTTGTGCGCCGACCTGGATGCTTATCGCGGCGTGACCGGCCGAGGCGGACGGGCCTGCCGCAAGTAGTCCGCCCGTCACCGCCACGAGGGAGAGCAGGGCTACGAGCCTCTTCGGGATCAAACGCGCCACCTTTCGTATGCGGGACCCAAGCGGGGCAATCCACCTACAACTACTGGAATCAACACGCGCTGTCGAGGTGGTAGCGGGAAAATCCCACGTGACGGCCGCGCTCGACGTGCTGGTTCGGTCGGGATTTACGTGAAGTCGCTCCCCGCGCAGGCTATCGGGGGGACCGCGAGCCACAGAGGCCGCGACGTAGGCCGCCGCGGACCTAGACATGTCAGATTGTCCTGCTTAGGGTGGAGCGGCTGCAGCGAGAAGAGGCCACGTCGGGTGGTCGAGATTCCGAGGGAGGCTTGGATGAGCAGGTCGCTCAAGAAGGTTGCCGTGTTGGCGGTGGTGGCTTTGACAGGAGCTGTGGCGGTGTCGCCGCCTGCGGCCGTGGCGACACACGGCGGGGAGCTCACCGTCGAAGTCGGCGGTCACTTCGGCATAGGCCCGAACTGTAATCAACAGACTTTCAGGGGTTGTCGCGGGGCCGAGTCGATGCGTTTCCAGGCTCCGAACCTGAGGGTCCACAAAGGAGACACGCTGACGTTCGACTTCCGCGGCTTCCACACCGCGACGTTCCTTCCGGCCAACACCGACCTGTTCCACTGGATTCAAACCAACACCCCGGGAACGTCGAATCCTTTCTCTATCTTCATCCCCGATCCAGACGATTCTTCAATTGACGGCGGTAGCGCCGAGAAACCATCGGTCAAGGTCAACAACGCCGTCCAGTTCCCGACGGACCCGACCTGCGGCGGCGCGGACAACCCGTGCTCGTACAACGGCTCGCTGCTCAACTCTGGTTTCCCCCAGGGGGAGGAAGACGAGCCTGCACTTTTCTCGGCGACGATCGACGCGGACGAGGGCGACGTCATCTGGATTCTCTGTTTGGTCCACCCGCACATGTTCATGAAGGTGACGGTCGTCGGAGACAACGCGGCGACCTCGACACAGGCGGAGATCGACGCGGCGAGGGCGTCGAACCTGGCCGCTGATATCGACTGGGCCCAGGCTCAAGACGCAAAGCTGATCAACCAGCAGAACAGCCACGTGACGGCGGGCGGGCAGAGGGTCTACGACGTCTACGTCGGCGTCGACAACCACCGGACCGCGATCAATGCGATGTACCCGCGAAAGACGACGGTTCCAAAGGGCGCAACCGTCCGGTTCCACTTCGACGAGCTGATCTACGAACACCACACGGCGACGATGTCATTCGAAGAAGGGCTCGAGCGGGGGCAGGAGATGTTTTCGCCGTGGTGCGACCCGGACAACGACTCCGGTCCGGGTCCGGATGATCCCCCGGACTTCTCGGCGGGACCGCCCTGCGGCGGCGACTTCTCGAAGTTCGAGGTCGACGTCCCGTCTCCGTTGTGGAACGTCAGCGGCAACGGAGTCTTCGGCGGTGCCCGAGACTTCGAGAACTCGGCGGTACGGGGCGGCCTTCAGCTCTCACTGGCGTCGTACGACGTCAAGTTCTCGAAGGCGTCGGACCGGAAAGGATGGAGGTTCTTCTGTCTGCTCCACGGGCCGCCCATGTCGGGACGCATCAGGGTCCGGAGGTAATCGCAGCAGCTTGATCGATCGTCACAGGGCGGCTCTTCATTGAAGGAGCCGCCCTTGTGACTTCGGTTCTGCGGCAAGATGCCGCCGATGAGCGTCAGGTCGAGAGGAGCTGGATGACCAATCCGTCCAGGATGTCCTTTTCGGAGACGAGCACCTCGGCCGCGTCGAACGATTCCATCGCGCACAGGAGGATCTCGGCCCCCGGGACGATCACGTCGACCCGGCCGGGGTCCAGCCCGCGCACCCGCCTTCGCTTCTCGTACGGGAGCGACTCCAGACGGCGCGCCAGCCGCCGGACGTCTCCGTGCGAGAGGACCGAGTGGTGGGTGATGTCGGGGTCGTAGACCGCGGCCCCCGACTTCAGCGCGGCGAGCTGCGTCACCGTCCCCGCCACCCCGACCACGCGCGCTCCCGCGGGAACGTCGAGGTCGTCCTTGACGGCGTCCAGCGCGCCGGTCACCTCCGCCCTCAGGGCCTCCAGCTCCTCGGGGGCCGGAGGATCCGACCGCAGGTGCTTCTCGAGCATCCGCACGCACCCGACGTCGAGGGACACCAGACGCTCCGGCTCGTCGCGACCGACGATCAGCTCCGTCGAGCCGCCTCCGATATCGACGACGAGCACGGGCCCCCCGCCGGCGAGATCGGAGAGCGCGCCGAGAAAGGTCGCGCGCGCCTCGGCCTCGCCCGAGAGCAGCTCGGGCTCCGCGCCCGTCAGCCTGCGGACTCCTTCGAAGAACTCGTCGCGGTTGCGCGCGTCTCGCACGGCGGACGTGCCGGTCACGCGCAGCTTGGTGACCTCGTACTCGCCGCACACCGCCACGTAGTCCGCGATCGTCCGCAGCGTTCGCTCGAGCGCGCGCGGCGAGAGCACGCGCCGTTCGTTCACGCCCTCGCCCAGGCGCGTGATCGTGAGACGCCGGTCGACGGCGCGGAACCCGTCCGCGAGCTCCTCCGCGACGAGGAGCCGCGTGGAGTTCGTGCCGACGTCGATCGCGGCGACCCTCATTTGCTCTGCGCGCCGGCCGAAGCCGCCGCGCGCCCTGGATCTCCCGCGACGACACACGGCAAGACGCAGTCCGGCCACCCCGTCGCCGACAAGGTGCGCGCTCCGACGGGGTTCGGAGGATCGGCGAGCTCGTGCGCGAGGTGCGCGTGCAGGCACTTGACGCGCTCGGGGCCGCCGCCGGGAGGACCACCGGACTCCTTGATCACGAGGTGCGAGTCCCGCCGCGCGCGGTAGCGGTCGATCGCTTCGGCGAGGCGGTCGCGCAGGGCGTCGTTTCGTTCCAGCTCCGAGGTCAGCTTCGCCATGGCGCCGCCCGCCTCGAGCCTGCTCGCGCGCTTGACGAGGAGCGGGCACGTCAGCCAGAACGTCGTCGGGAACGGCGAGCCGTCCTCCATGAGGGGATGGCTCTCGATCACCATCGGGACGCCGAGGTGGCAGCGGGCGGCGACCGCCCACGAGCCGCGCACGGGACGTTCGAGTTGAGCCTCGACGACCGCGCGGTCCTCGGGCGAATGGCGCAGCGACGCTACTTCTTGCCGCCTTCCTTGTGGCGCTTCAGGTCGACCAGCCGCTCCTGGCTCTGGTGCATGAACTTCTTGAGCTTCTGCTCGAACTCGGGGTCGCGGCCCCCCCTGCGCTGCGGCCGCTCCTCGTAACCGGGCTCCGCCTGCTTGATCGACAGGTCGATCTTCCCGTCTTCCTTCTGGCCCACGACCTTCACCGTCACGCGGTCGCCCTCTTTGATGTGCTCACGGATGTCCCGGACGTAGTTCTTGTCGACCTGCGAGATGTGGACCATGCCGCTCTCGCCGGAGTCCAGCTCGACGAACGCGCCGTAGTCCATGACCTTCTGGACCGTGCCTTCGACGATCGATCCGACTTCGACTGCCATCCGGAGTAGCGTACCTCTTCAGGACAAACCGACGAATTCCAGGAATCGGTCGACGACGCCGGGCTCCGGCCGAGGCGGCGGCGCGACCTCCCGCTCCTTCGGCTTCCGCTGCCCCTTACGGCTCGGCGGGACGACCAGGTAGCTCGTCTCGTCGGGCCGCACCAGCCCGATCTGCTCGCGCGCCTTCTGCTCGAGGAAGTCGGGGTCGTCGAGGCGAGCGATGCGTCGCTCGAGCCTCTCGTTCGTCGCCTCGATCGCCCGCAGCTCCGACTTCATGCGCGCGATCCGCTCGTTCTGCTGCATGAGCTCGACGGTCGGCTCGATCGCCATCGCCGCGAGAAGCCCGAGCACGAGGAGGAACACGACGAGTCCCGGCCCGACGAACGGGAGGCGGCGACGGCGATCGTCGCTCATCGCGCCCGCGTCCTCCGAAACGCCTCCGCGCCCGCGTAGCGCGCGGCGTCGCCGAGCGCGCCCTCGATCCTCAGAAGCTGGTTGTACTTGGCGGTGCGCTCGCCGCGGGCCGGCGCACCGGCCTTGATCTGCCCCGCGTTCGTCGCGACCGCTACGTCGGCGATCGTCGCGTCCTCGGTCTCGCCGGAGCGGTGCGAGATCATCGTCTCGTAGCCGGCGCGGTGCGCGATGCGGACGCACTCGAGCGTCTCGGTCAGCGTCCCGATCTGGTTCGGCTTTATCAGGATCGCGTTCGCGGCCCCCGCATCGATCCCGCGCCGCAGCACCTCGGGGTTCGTGACGAAGAGGTCGTCGCCGACGAGCTGCACGCGGTCGCCGAGCCGCTGCGTGAGCGCGACCCAGCCGTCCCAGTCGTCCTCGGCCATGCCGTCCTCGATCGAGACGATCGGGTACCGCTCCGCCCAGTCCGCCCAGAACTCCACCATGTCGCCGCTCGACAACCGCCGGTCCTCGGACGCGAGCACGTACTCGTTCCCATCGCGTATCTCGGACGTCGCGGGGTCGAGCGCGAGCGCGACGTCGTCCCCCGGCGTGAAGCCGGCGCTCTCGATCGCGTCGAGCAGCAGCTCGACCGCCTCGGAGTTCGCCTTCAGGTCCGGAGCGAACCCGCCCTCGTCGCCGACGCCCGTCGACAGGCCCTTGGAGTCGAGGATCTTCTTCAGCGCGTGGTAGGTCCGGCTCCCCCACTCGACCGCCTCCGCGAACGTCCCCGCGCCGACGGGCGCGAGCATGAACTCCTGCAGGTCGACGGAGTTGTCCGCGTGCGCGCCGCCGTTCAGCACGTTCATCATCGGGACCGGCAGCACGTGGGCATCCGGCCCGCCGAGGTAGCGGAACAGCGCGACGCCGAGCTCGTCCGCGGCCGCGTGGGCGACCGCCAGCGACGCGCCGAGCATCGCGTTCGCGCCGAGCCCGGACTTGTCGTCGGTGCCGTCGAGGTCGCGCATCATCGTGTCGACCAGGCGCTGGTCGAGCGCGTCGCTACCGAGGAGCGTGGGACCGATCCGGTCGTCGACGTTCGCGACCGCCTGCTGGACGCCCTCGCCGCCGTAGCGGTCGCCGCCGTCGCGCAGCTCCAGCGCCTCGCCGGCTCCGGTCGACGCCCCGGACGGAACGATGGCCCGGCCGGAGGCGCCGGAGTCGAGGGCGACCTCGACCTCGACGGTGGGGTTGCCGCGCGAGTCGAGCACCTCACGGGCGCGGACGAGGACGATCTCACTCACAGTGGTTTACTCCTTTCACAGCCGTAACAACTTAGCGCAGGAGCTACAGGGACTGCCGGAACTTCGTCGTGGCGCGGGCGAGCGCTCCCTCCGGGTCGACGCCCGCAGAGCGAGCGAGCGCGACGACCCAGAACAGCGCCTCGCCGAGGCTCTCCGGGGTCGGATCGGCGCCCAGGGCCTCCGCAGCCCCCGCCCGCGCGGCCGCGGCGTCTGCCTCGAAGCCGAGCGCGGCGGCCCGCTTCTGCGTCTTGTACGCGGTGAGGAGCGCCGGGAGCGTCGCCGGGATCCCATCGAAGGGGCCGGCTCTCTCCTTCTCCTTCGCCTTGATCGCCTCCCAGTTCGCGACGACCTCGGCCGCGCCGGCGACGACCACGTCGCCGAAGACGTGCGGATGCCGGTGGAGCAGCTTCGCGACGAGCCGGTCGGCTACGGCCGCCACGTCGAAGCGGCCGTCGTCTGCCGCCAGCTGGGCGTGGAACATGACCTGCAGCAGGAGGTCGCCGAGCTCCTCCTCGAGCTCGGCCCCCGTCGCGCCGGCGTCGATCGCCTCGAGCACCTCGTGCGCCTCCTCGACGAGGTGCACGCGCAGCGACTCGTGCGTCTGCTCCGCGTCCCAGGGACAACCGTCGGGTCCGCGCAGCCGCGCCATGACGAGCGCGAGCGCGCCGAGCGCGCTGCCCGCGCTCCGTCCGAGACGCGCGCCGTGCGCGGCGGTGAGCGAGTCGGGGGCCGGAGCGGACCCCGACGTCACCACGGCCCCGGCGCGAGCGAGCTCGATCACGCGCGGCGAGCTCGGGTCTGCGACCAGCCCCCATCCCGCGAGCGTCGCCTCGGGCTCGTCGTCGAAGGGCCCGGCCACGATCCCTGCGGCCTCCAGTCGCTGCAGCAGCGGGTGCTCCGGCCGTTCGAACAGGACGCGCTCGCAGGCGGTGAGCAGGTCCCACTCGCCGAGCGTCAGCGACTCGGTCTCGAAGATCGCGAGCGGGACTACGACGAGGGCGTCGCGCACGAGACGGCTCAGCCCGGCGGCGGGGGCACGGGGAGGCCGGGAGGGCTCGGCTCGCCGGCGGGCGCGGGGGCCTCGCCCGCAGGGACGTCCTCCGCGTCCGCGTCGACGACCTGGAGCAGCTCCTCGTCGAACACGCCGTAGCGGGAGTTGACCTTGACGTCGGCCTCCTCGAAGAGGTCGTGGAGGTACTCGCTCCACGCGGCGTCCTGCACGGGCCCCTCGATCTGCGCCACGATCTGGTCGCGGATCTGGTCCAGCGGCGCGATCCGGCGGTCGACGACGCGGACGACGTGCCAGCCCGAGCGCGTCCTCAGCGGATCGGACACGACGCCCTCCTCGAGGTCCACGGCTTCAGGGCCGAGGTCCGCCTCGAAGATCGCCCGCGCCTGGTAGCCGAGGTCGCCGCCCCGCGTCCGCGAGCGCCGGTCGGTCGAATGCTTGCGGGCGAGCGAAGCGAAGAGGTCGTCGACCTCGCCTGCCGGCGCCGCCTGCAACCGCGCCGCGAGCTGCTGCGCGAGGGCGCGGTCGTCCACGACGACGTGCTGCGCGCGGATCGTCTCGAACTCGGCGCGGTTCTGCTCGTAGAACTCCTCGACGTCCTCGTCGGTCGGCTCGACGTCGCCGACCACCTTCTCGCGCAGGCCGTCGTGGAGGAGGCGGTCGTGCACGATGTCGTGGAACTGCGCTTCGGTGAGCCCCTGCTCGTGCAGCTCCTCCTCGTACTGGGCGAGGTTCCCCTCGTACTCGGCCTCGATGAACTCCTCGATCCGCTGCCGCACGTCCTCGTCGGTTATCTCTATGCCGCGCTCGGCCGCAGCCGGGGTCAGGACCGCGCGCATGATGAGGTCGGTCAGGCGTCCCTGCTCGAACTGCCGCTTGAGCGCGCCCTCGTCGCCCTGGGCGGCGAGCTGCTCGAAGCCGGGGCTCGCGACGTACGCGTCGAGCTGCCTCTGCACCGCCTCGACCGGGATCTTCCGGCCGTGCACTACGGCCGCGGCCGGGTCGAGGAGGTCGCCGCACGCGGGAGCGACGAGCAGCGCGGCGGCTGCGAGTGCTACGGCGCGTCTCATGCGGCCGAGGTTAACTGCTGCAGTAGATCGGTCACCCACGCGACGACGCCGCTCGGCGGGACCGCGCGCTCGGGGATCAGCAGCGTCTGCGTCGCCGGTTTCCACTGCGCCTCCGGCAGCAGCCGCTGCAACCTGATCTGACGCGAGTCCTCGAGCTCGATCGGCCTGATACGCAGGTTCTTGGCCACGGTCGCGGCCTCGGTGATTCCCGCCGACGTCATCAGCCGGCGCAGCACCGCGACCTCGAAGAGCGCCTCCACCGGATCCGGCAACGGGCCGCCGTAACGATCCAGCAGCTCGCTCTTCGCCTCCTCCAGCTCGTCGCCCTCCGCGGACGCGATGCGGCGATACGCCTCGAGCCGCAGGTTCTCGTCGCCGATGTAGCTCTTGGGGATGAACGCGTTCAGCGGCAGGTCGATCCTGACCTCGCCGTCTTCCCGCCACGGGAGCCCCTTCGCCTCGTCGACGGCGGCCGACATCAGCTTGACGTACAAGTCGAAGCCGATCTCGGCGATGTGCCCGTGCTGCTCCGCGCCGAGCATGTTGCCGGCCCCCCTGATCTCGAGGTCGCGCATCGCGATGCGGAGGCCGGACCCCAAGCCGGTGTGCTCCGAGATCGTCTTGAGCCGTTCGTGGGCGCCCTCGGTGATCGAGCGGTCCGGAGGCCAGAACAGGTACGCGTAGGCACGCTCGTGCGCCCGGCCCACGCGCCCGCGCAGCTGGTACATCTGCGACAGCCCGAGCAGGTCGGCGCGCTCGACGACCAGCGTGTTGCACGTCGGGATGTCGAGCCCCGACTCGATGATCGTCGTGCACACCAGCACGTTCGTCTTCGCGTCGCCGAAGTCGAGCATCGCCTGCTCGAGCGTCCGCTCGTCCATCTGGCCGTGCGCCAGACCGACGCGCGCGTCGGGGACGAGCTCCTGGATCCGCTGCGCGGCATGGGAGATCGTGTCGACGCGGTGGTGGACGTAGAAGACCTGACCGTCGCGCAGCAGCTCGCGCCGGATCGCCGAGCCGACCATCTGCTCGTCGTACTCGCCGACGTAGGTCATCACCGGGTGACGGTCCTCCGGAGGCGTGTCGACGATAGAGACGTCGCGGATCCCCGACATCGCCATCTCGAGCGTGCGCGGAATCGGCGTGGCGGTGAGCGTCAGCACGTCGACGCTCGTGCGCAATGCCTTCAGCTTCTCCTTCTGGTCGACGCCGAAGCGCTGCTCCTCGTCGACGATGACGAGGCCGAGGTCGTGGAACTTCACGTCGAGCTGCAGCAGCCTGTGCGTGCCGACGACGACGTCGACCTTGCCCCCGGCGAGATCGGCGATCACCTTCTTCGACTCGGCCGCGCTGAGGAACCGCGACAGCATCTCGACGCGGACGGGGAAGGAGCGGAAGCGCTCGACGAACGTCGAGTGGTGCTGCTGGGCCAGGATCGTCGTCGGCACGAGCACCGCGACCTGCTTCCCGGCCGCGACGGCCTTGAACGCCGCGCGCACCGCGATCTCTGTCTTGCCGTAGCCGACGTCGCCGCATACGAGCCGGTCCATCGGCACGGGCCGCTCCATGTCGTCCTTCACCTCGTCGACCGCGCGCAGCTGGTCCGGCGTCTCCTCATAGGGGAACGTCTCTTCGAGCTCGCGCTGCCACGGCGTGTCGGGGCCGTAGGCGTGGCCCTTCGCGCGCAGGCGCTCCGCGTAGAGCTTCACCAGCTCCTGCGCTATCTCGCGGGCGCGCCGCCGCACGCGCGACTTGGCCTTCGACCACTCGGACGACCCGAGCCGCGAGATCTTCGGCGCCTCGCCGCCGACGTACTTCGAGACGAGGTCAACCTGGTCGCTCGGCACGTAGAGCTTGTCGTCCTTCAGGTACTCGATCACCAGGTACTCGCGGTGGACCCCGAGCAGCTCCCGTTCGACCATCCCCGCGTAGCGGCCGATCCCGTGAACCTCGTGTACGACGAGGTCGCCCTCGGCGAGGTCGAGCGGCCCCGACACCTGGCGCCGGCGCGACTGGATGCGGCGGCGTGCCGCGCTCGAACGGCGGCCGGTGATGTCCGACTCGGCCACGAGCGCGAGCCGCGCCGACGGCAGGACGAACCCCCGCGCTAGCTCGGCCACGACGACGTACGCGCCCGGCGGCGCGTCGGGGGCCGGAGCCTCGGGCACGACCTTCGCCGGAAGGCCCGACGACGACAGGTTCCCGGCGAGCCGCTCCGCCGTCTCCCCGAGCGACGCCGCGACCACCGCGCGGAACCCCTGCGCCACGTGCGACTTCAGCGCGTCGACGAGCACCTGCGGGCGCCCCGCCGCCGCGGTCCACGTGTCGGCCGCGAGCGACTCGGCCCCCGGCTCGCTGAACCCGGTCATCAGGGCGACCGGGAGCCCCGCGAGCGCGTCGTCGAGCGCGACGTAGTGCCTCTCCGTCACACCCGAGAGCTCCGCCCACTCCGTCACCTGGTCGAGCACCTCGGAGGCGCGGTCGCGCACGCGCTTCGGCTCGAGCACGACCGCCGGCGCTCCCTTCGGGAGGAACGACGTCACGGGGACGCCGTCGCCCTCCGGCGCGCGCTCGACGCAGGGCGAGATCGACACGGACTCCACCTCTTCGCGCGACCGCTGCGAAGCGAGCGCGAACTGGCGCAGGGACGTGACCTCGTCGCCCCACAGCTCGGCCCGCACGGGACGTTCGGACGAAGGCGGGAAGACGTCGAGGATCCCGCCGCGGATCGCGAACTCGCCGCGTCGCTCGACGATGTAGTTGCGCTCGTAGCCCATGTCGACGAGCCGGCCGGAGACCTCGTCGAGGTCGACCGTGCCCCCCGGCCGGATCTCGATCAGCTCGACGTCACCCGGCGGCGCGACGAGCTGCGTCGCACCCTGCGCCGTCGTCACGACCACGAAGCTCTGTCCGGCACGCAGCCGCGCCAGCGCGTGGAGCCGCCGCCCCATCGTGTCGGTGGAGGGCGCGATGCGCTCGCCCGGCAGCACCTCCCACCCGGGGAACACCTCGGCCCCGTCGCGCCCGAGGAACGCGTGGACGTCGCGTGCGAGCTGCTCGGCCTCCTCGCTCCGCGCCGCGATCGCAAGGACCGGCGCGTCGAGGTGCCGGACGAGCGACGCGAGGACGAACGGGCGAGCGGGATCCGGAACGGTGATCGCGCCGCGCGACGCGAGGAGCGCCCGGATGCGCTCGTCGGGAAGGAGGTCCAGCAGAGGTGCGAGAGATGCCACGGGACCGACGATCTTCTCAGGCTTTGGGGCGTGTATTGAACTCGTTCATCGCCCGCTCGAGGCCCTCGGCGACTATCGCCTCGACCGCGTCGGCCGCCGCGATCAGCAGGAAGGGCAGCTCCTTGCGCTCGCTCGCGGAGAAGCCCGCGAGGACGTGTCCCGCCGCTCCCTTCGCGCCCGGCGGACGGCCGACGCCGACGCGCACGCGGACGAAGTCCTTCGTACCCAGGTGGTCGACGATGGAGCCGAGACCGTTGTGGCCCGCGGTGCCTCCGCCGGACTTGATTCGCACCTCACCGAACGGGATGTCGATCTCGTCGTGGACGACGACCAGGCTCTCCGGCGGCTGCTTGTACCAGCGGAGCAACCCGCCCACGGGGCGTCCCGACTCGTTCATGTACGACGTCGGCCGCGCGAGCACGAGCCGGTCGCCGCGCAGCGACACCTCGGCGACGAGGCAGCCGCTCTTGTGGCTCTTCAGGTGCCCGCCGGTCCGCTCGAGCAGGACGTCGAGAGTCAGCGCGCCGGCGTTGTGGCGCGTCTCCGCGTAGCGCGGGCCGGGGTTCCCGAGCCCTACGACTACGTGACGGCTCCCGCCTCCGGCGTCCGCCTCTTCGGCAGAGCGCCGCCAGAGACGCAACTACTCGGCGGCCGCGGCCTCGCCGGCGTCCCCCTCGGCGATCTCGTCGCCGGTGGCACCCTCGGCGCCCAACCGGGCGGCTTCGGCCTCCTCGTCGCCCTCGACCTCGGCGATGCCCGCGCCGGCCTCCATCGCGGCGAGCTCCTCCTCGGAGATCGGTGCGACCACGCTCGCGACGACGGTGTCGGGGTCGTTCGTGATCGTGTAGGTGCCCGCCGTGGCCAGGTCGGCGACGCGCATCGTGTCGCCGATGTTCAGCGCGGAGACGTCGGCTTCGATCGCCTCGGGCACCGCTCCCGGAAGCGCGCGCACGTGGACGGTGAACAGCGGGTGCTCGAGGACGCCGCCCTCCTTCGCGCCCTGGGCCTCGCCGACGACGAGGACCGGCACCTCGACCTCGACCTCGACCGTACGGTCGATCTTGACGAAGTCGGCGTGGAGCAGCGTCCCGCGGACGGGATCCCGCTGGAGCTCCCTGGTGAGGGCGAGCGTGGTGCCGCCGCCGTCGATCTCGAGGTCGAGCAGCGTGTTCATCCCGGAATCGGAGAGGAGCGCGGTCACGAACTCCCGGCGGTCGACCGAGATCGCGATCGGGTCCATGCCGCGTCCGTACACGACGCCGGGCACCCGCCCAGCGGCCCGCGTGCGGCGTGCCGACCCCTTGCCCGAGTCGTTCCGCCTGTCCGCCTTGAGCTTGACCTCAGCCATCCAAGAGCCTCCATCGCTAGTTCACGAGCATTCGTCCGCCGCGCCGAAAGCGCTCGCGCTGACGGGGGCGCGCCCGGCCGGTAAGGGCCAGGGCAGGAGAGCCATTATGGCCGGTAGGGGGCCGGGGCTCAAACGGGCTTCGTCGCGCTGCCCGTTGCGCATTCCGTAACGGAGGGCGCGAGGAAGGCCGTCAGTCCGGCTCCGGGTCCGGGTCCTTTGGCTCCATCCGGTTGCCCTTGCCCTCGATGATCCTCGCCGGCACGCCGACGGCCAGGGCCTCGTCGGGAACCTCTCCCTTCACGACCGACCCGGCGCCGGTCGCGGCCCGTTTGCCGATCCGGACCGGCGCTACCAGCATCGTGTCCGACCCGATGTAGGCCTCGTCCTCGATCACCGTCTTGTGCTTGGCGCGGCCGTCCCAGTTGCACGTGATCGTCCCGGCCCCCACGTTCGCGCCGCGGCCGATCTCCGCGTCGCCCAGGTACGCGAGGTGGTTCGCCTTGCTCCCCTCGCCGATCGTCGTGCTCTTGACCTCGACGAACGTGCCGGCGCGGGCGCCGCGTTCGAGGCGCGTGCCGGGGCGGAGCGACGCGAAGGGCCCCACGGACGCCCCGGGCCCGATCGACGAGCCGCGGACGACGGAGAACGTGACGGTCGCGTCGTCCTCGACGACGGTGTCGACGAGCCGCGTCTGGGGGCCGATCTCCGCGCCGGCGGCTATCGACGTCGCTCCCTCGAGGAAAGTGAACGGATGGATCGTCGCGTCGCCGGCGATCGTCACGCCCGCGTCGATGTAGGTCGTTGCGGGGTCGACGATCGTGACGCCCTCGCGCATCCAGTGGAGGCACGCCCGGCGGCGGAGCGCGGCGGCTGCCTCCGCAAGCTGCGCGCGCGAGTTCACGCCCGGCACCTCTTCGTGGTGCGTCTTGAACGCGAGGACGGGCTTGCCCGCCGCGGCGATAGGGCCGAGGACGTCGCCCAGGTACTCCTCTCCCTGGTCGTTGGCGCTGCCGATCGACGCGAGCGCGTCGCGCAGGAGGGCGGTGTCGAACGCGTAGACGCCCGCGTTGATCTCGTTCACCTCGAGCTCCTCGGGGGCCGCGTCCCGGTGCTCGACGATCCTCGCGATCTCGTCGCCGTCGCCGCGGACGACGCGGCCGTAGCCGGTCGCGTCCGGCATGTCGGCCGTCAGCACGGTCGCGCCGGCCCCCGAGACCGCGTGCGCGTCGAGCAGCGCGCGCAGCGTCTCCGCCGTCAGCAGCGGTGTGTCGCCCGGCGTCACCAGGACGGTTCCCTCGTCGAGCCCCGCTGCCTCCAGACCCACGCGCACCGCGTCCCCCGTCCCCCGCGGCACCTCCTGGACGGCCAGCTCGAGTCCCTCCGAGAACCCGGCTTCCCCGAGAACCCGGGCGATCTCGTCGCGGCGCGGCGACACCACCACGACGCGCCGGCGAAGCTCCAGCGGCGCGAGGGACGCGAGGACGTGGCCGAGCAGGGGGCGGCCCGCCGCGACGTGGAGGACCTTCGGCAGCCGCGACTTCAGGCGCTTGCCGTCTCCTGCGGCGAGGACGATCGCGTCGATGGCCATGACTCCTCCCCTGTCGTTGCTGACGTCCGGCCGAGGCCGCCCGTCCACGAGAGAAAGCTGCCCCGCCTGGACTCGAACCAGGACTTAGGGAACCAAAATCCCTCGGGCTGCCACTTACCCCACGGGGCACCGGGGTGCCGGACCCATGCTAGTCGGCCCTAGCCGAGGCGTTCGATGCACTCGGGCCGCGAGCACGTAACGACGACCTTGTCGAAGGCGCCCCCGACCGCGGCCGCGAGGCGCCGCGCGTGCTTCTGGTCCGAAGCGATCCCGAACAGCGTCGGACCCGATCCCGAGAGCGAGGCGCCGAGCGCGCCGGCGTCGAGCAACGCCTGCTTCCCCCCCGCCAGCTCGGGGCGGAGCGAGAACGCCGGCCGCTCGAGGTCGTTGTAGAGCAGCGACGCGACCTCGGCGACGTCTCCGCCGCCGAGCGCGAGCGTCATCTCCGCGCTGCCGACCGGCTCGACGTCCGGATCCGGCTCCCACGCCGCGTAGACGTCGCGCGTCAGCAGCGGCGAGTGCGAGATCCCGAGGACGAACCACATCGTCTCCGGTGACGGAAGCGGCGTGAGGCTCTCGCCGCGCGCGGTCGCGAGCGCCGTCCCTCCGGAGATGCAGTAGGGCACGTCGGAGCCCACGCGACCCGCGACGCCGAGCAGCGCGTCGCGGTTGAGCTCTGTCTTCCACAGCTCGTTGAGCGCGACCAGGACGCCGGCCGCGTTGCCGCTCCCGCCTCCGAGCCCCGCGCCGATGGGGATCCGCTTGACGATCCTTATGTGAACGCCGTCGTTGTGCGCGCCGTGCTCGATCAGGTGCTGGGCCGCGTGCCACACGGTGTTCTGCTCCGACGGCGGAAGGAGCTCGCTGACGGTGTCCGCGAGGGCCATCTCGATCTCGACCTTGCCGGTGTCGGTCAGGCGGACGTCGATCTCGTCGCCCATCTCGACCCCGTGCAGGATCGTCTCGACCTCGTGGTAGCCGTCGGGACGCGGACCGAGAACGCGAAGAAACAGGTTCACCTTCGCATGCGTCTTGATCCTGACGTCCGCCAGTGCTTGCTTCGTAGCCATCGCGCACAAGGTAACCGGTTCACGGGCCCCTCCCCGTGGGTACGTCATCCACGATCAACGCCGAAGCAAGGAGGAGCAAGTGAAGACCGGAAAGGATCTCTTCAAGCACGAGCTGCAGGACATCTACGACGCGGAGTTCCGCCAGGCACAGGCGCTGACGGAGATGGCGGACAACGCGGGCGACGGAAAGCTCGCGGAGGGGCTGCGCGAGCATCGCGAGGAGACGCAGGGCCACATCAAGAGGCTCGAGAGCGTCTTCGAGGCCATCGGCGAGAAGCCGCAGAAGGAGGCCTGCGCCGGCGCCATCGGGATCATCAAGGAGTACAAGGACTTCGTCGGCCAGGACCCGGCCGGGCCGGTGCTGAACGTCTTCACCGCGGAGGCCGCGCTGAAGGCGGAGCACTACGAGATCGTGTCGTACTCGGGGCTCATCAAGCTCGCCGGCCAGATGGGTCAGACCGAGGTCGTCGACCTCCTGCAGCAGAACCTGAACGAGGAGCTCGCCACGGCGGAGAACCTCGAGATCCTCTCGGGACAGCTAGGCGAAGAGCTGGCCCTCCAGAGCTAGCCACAGATCGAGATCGAGCTCTTCCGGCCGGGCGGTGGGAGCGATGCCCACCGCCCGTAGCGCGCCCTCGACCCGCGCTGCGTCCCCGGCGACGGCGGCCAGCGAGTTGCGGAGCGTCTTGCGCCGTTGCGAGAACGCGGCGCGCGTGAGCGCGAACAGCCTCTCCGGATCCGCCCCCGGAGGCTCCCGGCGCACGAGCCGCACCAGCACCGAGTCGACGTTCGGCTCGGGATAGAAGACCTTGCGCGAGACCGGCGCCACGACGGCTGCCGACGCGTAGAAGGCGACGACGACGCTGACGTGGCCGTAGGCCTTCGAGCCGGGCCGTGCGGCAAGGCGCTCTCCCGCCTCCCGCTGCGTCATTACGGTGAGCGTCCGCAGACGCGGCGCTCCTGCGAGCGCGTCGAGCACGAGCGGCGTCGCGATGTTGTAGGGGAGGTTCGCCACGAGCGCGTCCGCGTCGACGGCGCGCCAGTCGAGCTTCGTCGCGTCCCGGTGGACGACCTCGACGTTGTCCACGCCGCGCAGGGTCTCCGCGAGGATCGGGTGCAGGCCGCGGTCGAACTCGACCGCAGTGACGTGACCGGCCGCCGCGGCGAGACCGAGCGTCAGAGACCCGGCCCCCGCGCCGATCTCGAGCACGCGGTCCTCCGGACCGAGACCCGAGGCGGCGACCACCTTCCTGATCGTGTTGGGGTCGATGACGAAGTTCTGTCCGAGGGACTTCGACGGACGCACGCCGTGCTCGTCCAACAGCTCGCGCAGACGGCGCGCGCCGAGCAGCTCCGTCACGGGATCCCGAGCAGACGTTGCGCGTTGCCCGCGGTCGCCTCCGCCACGGCTTCCACCGGCTCCCCGCGGGCCTCCGCGATCGCGGCCCCCGTCAGCACGACGTGTGCCGGCTCGTTCGGCTTCCCGCGATACGGCGCCGGAGCGAGGTACGGCGCATCCGTCTCCACGAGCAGACGATCGCGCGGGACGGCCGCGGCGAGCTCCCGCAACGCGCCGGCGCTCTTGAACGTCACGTTCCCCGCGAACGAGACGAAGGAGCCGAGCCCCAGAGCGCGCTCCATCTGAGCCGCGTCGCCCGACCAGCAATGGAAGACGAATCGTTCGGGAGGTGACGCGGCCTCGAGCGCGTCGAGCGCCTCGTCGACCGAGTTACGGGTGTGGACCACGAGCGCCTTGTCGTACCTCTTGGCCCACGCGATGTGCGCTTCGAAGACGCGGCGCTGGACGTCGAGGTAGGACGTGTCCCAGTACATGTCGAGCCCGCTCTCGCCCACCGCGACCACCCGCTCCCGCCCCAGGAGCTCCTCGATCCGCGCGGCCCCCTCGTCGGTCCACTCCCGCGCGGACGTCGGATGGAGCCCTGCGGCAGCCCACACCCCCGGCAGCTCCGCGAGCGCGGCGGCAGTCGCCGAGGTCGCATAGTCCGTGCCGCAGACGAGCATGTCGCTCACTCCCGCGTCCGCCGCGCGCGCTACCGCGGCGGCGGGGTCGCCCTCCACGTCGAAGAGGTGGCAGTGCGAGTCGAACCACACGGTCGCTAGGAGACGGG
>JALZEG010000004.1 GCA_030862185.1 Actinomycetota bacterium | reverse complement strand
CAAGATACTTGGCGGCACGCCGGTTTTTGCTGGCACTAGGCTGCCGGTTTAGACTCTAATTGACTATCTGAAGGCAGGAGAGCACCTTCATGATTTTCTGAACGACTTTCCCACTGTTAGCGTATGTTGCGTTTCCGACCATCGGCTACTTCATGGTTACCCTTTGACATCGGTTGCTGCGTTAAAAACATCTTCTTTTAAATGGTCTGTAATTACTTTAAAGCCATTTGGCAACATTTTGGCGACGGACACCCTTGGTCCAGCCTTTGTCGGATCCACGAACGCCGAGAAAGACACGGACAGATTCTTCCAAGTCGGCTCACATTCTTCTAGCGATAACGCTGTCTTCTCTCCTAGGTAAAGCCCAATAGTGTTTAAGTAGCCAACCAAAAATTACCTGACAAGACTCCAGCTTTCTTCAAACGCTCTACTGGAGTAAGAGACTGGATGTACCTACAGGCGCGCTCCATCACTTCTTCTATCCAGAGGATCGGCTGGTTGGCCAGGGCCTTCCCCTTCAAATGCCGCCATAGCCCTTCCACCGGGTTCAATTCCGGACAGGCCACTGGCAGCCAGCGTAACTCTATCCCCAACTCCTTGGCCAACTTCAGGCTCTTTTTAGCCCAGTGAGGAGAACCCCGATCCAGGAATAGTACAATACGCCAGCCCCGCCACTGGGTCTTTAAATGCCGCAGGTGTTCCTGGAAGCTGTCTTGGTTCCACTTCAGGGCTTGGTTCAGGCAGATGGCCCCGCTCTTGACATTCAAGGCCCCGTACAAGACTCCTTTATTCCGATTGCCGGTGATGGGCCCTGCCACCGGGTTCCCCTGGGTACCCATCTGGCTCGCAGGGGTGGCGTTTCGGTAATGATGGTGGCATCAGTGAAAAGCACCACCGTCCGCTGCCGGCCCTTCAGGCCTCGCTTTAGCCCCCTTTTGCTTGCCGCCAGAAGGGGTCCCGCCGAGCCAGCACATACCTGGGCCGTTTCCACCGGTAGCCCAGCCCTTTCAGACACCGGCGTACCGTGGCGTCGCTTACCTCAATACCTTGCGTGGCTTTCAGATGGTGCCTTAGCAGGGTGACCGTCCAGCCCTCAGCCTGGTAACCATACTGGCTGGGCTGGATGTCCATGACCTGCTGCACCAGTTCCTGCACCGCGTGCCGCTTCTCTCGGGGACGCCCCGAGCGGGGTTGCTCCCTCAGCTTTTCGACCAGGGATCGGGCCCCCTGGTGCTGCAATCGCCGGACCCAGGCGTAGACGCTCTCCCGGGTCACGCCCAACCGGTGTGCGATGGCAATGGGGTGTTCCCCCTGGTCCAGCCACAGAAGACCGGCGGACCATCCGGGCATCCCGCCCGCGACGGGCCAGGTGCTGCAGTTCCTGTCGCTGGCGGTCGGTTAAGCTTATTCAAGCCATCCCGTCCTCCCCTCAACCAAGTGAGGTCAGAATAGCTCACACAGACCTTATTGTGAACCAACTTCTGCAAAGCTACTTAATATTACAGTTCCCTTTGTTGTCTCAAACGGCGACGGCGGTGGCCAAACTGGGCCGTCCTCTGGTGCTGACGCCGCCAGCGAGACCAGCCGATGCCCCGCGCTGGCGGATGCTCTGTCGCCCACATGAGGCGGACCAAGAGTCGTCGGATTTCTGGGACCGTGAGGGGGATGTGCTCTGGGCAAGAAAGCACCCCCTTTTGGCAGTCCCTACGGCCAATGCCGCCAGCGCTACTAGGGCCAGGGTGATATGGCGGTGCCCGCCCGGCCAACTGCGGACTTCATACTGGTCCAAACCTACCTGGCCTTTGGCTAGCTTGAACATCTCCTCAATAGTCCACCGGCTCCCAGCCGCTCGAACCAGCTCCTCCAGCGGCCAGGCCACTGGGGCATACACCAGGTAATAGGCCACCTCCTGGGTGCGGTGGGGATGTCGCCGCAGCAGCAGGGCATGGACCCAGCCCTCCCGCAGAGCAGGACGCAGGGGAAGGCAGGCCCAGTCATAGCGGCGAGGCCCCTGCGCTCCCTCGCCACAACTGTGGCGTTCCCATCCTTCTCCAGGGACGGCGGCTCCCAGTTCAGCCACTGCTGTCTGTCCCGGCGCACCGTAGGGTGGCCAGGTGGAGGGTTTCTCATTGCTGCGCACCGCCAGTGCGTAGGCTTGACCCGTTCTTCTAATGCCCGCCGCAGCTTACCGTCGCTGCCATACCCGTCATCCCCCACCACCCAGCGGGCGGGCACTCCGGCCTCCAGGGCCGACTCCAGCATCTCCAAAGCCAACTGAGGTTTGCTGCGATGGACCATCCCAGGGGGGATCCCTACCTTCTGACAACGCTGCCCGTCTTGAAACCATCCCTCGGGCACGAAGAGGATGCCATCGATTCCGGGATGACCCTGGGGACTGGCATAGCCCAGGAATACTCCTACCTGACAGTTGGCAATCTTGCCCAGGGTGCCGCAGTACTGGCGGGCCACCCCAGCAGAATGTTTCCCCTGTTTGACGAACCCAGTCTCATCCACCACCAGGATTCCATTAGAATCCCCCAACTCCGTCACCACGTACCGGCGCAAGTCCTCTCGCACCGCCTGATGGTCCCAGGTGTATCGCTCCAGGACTCGCTGCATCCCCCGGGGATGGCGGTAGCCCGCCTGCTCGGCCAATTGCCAGCCGTTCTTGCGCTCCAGGTCGGCGATGAGGCCC
>JALZEG010000373.1 GCA_030862185.1 Actinomycetota bacterium | reverse complement strand
CCCGGCCGCGTCGCCGCGGTGATCCGGCGCGCGACGTCGATGAGGAGGTCGTCGCCCGCGCGGTGACCGAGGCTGTCGTTGACGGCCTTGAAGTCGTCGAGGTCCAGGAAGAGGACGGCGAGCGGCGCCTGCGCCCGGATCTGCCGGAGCAGCGCGTGCCCGACGCGGTCGGCGAAGAGCTCGCGATTGGCGAGCCCCGTGAGCGAGTCGTGGAACGCCTGGTGCTGGATCTTCTCCTCGAGCGACCTCCGGTCGGTGACGTCCTGCACCGTACCCGCGGCGCGCACGGTCGTTCCCTCGTCGTCGGTGGTCACGATCCCGAGCGCGTCGATCAGCCGGACCGACCCGTCGGACCGCACGATCCGCGCCTCGTATTCGAAGTCGATCCCTGCGGCGACGGCCTCCGCGACCGTCTGCTGTACGAAGGGGCGGTCCTCGGGGTGCACGAGATCGAGGAACGCCGCCAGGTTCGGGCGCGCGGATTGAGGGGCCAGCCCGAAGATCCTGTAGAGCTCGTCCGACCACCACACGTCGTCGGCGGCGACGTCCCAGTCCCAGCTTCCGACGTGCGCGAGCGCCTGCGCGGACGCGAGCTCGCGGTTCGCGTCCTCCAGGTCCGTCAGCGCGCCGCGCTCGCCTTCGATCGCGACCTCGTTCAGCTTCCACGCGGCCAGGCCGGCGGCGCTCGCCCCTGCGATGAACAGGCCGTGGACGAGGGCCCACCGCCACGGGTCCGCGATCGCCTCGGGGTGGTTGTAGACCGCCGAAGGATCGACCACCCCCATCGTCCCGTGGTGCAGGATGACGAACCCGATGGCCAGCAGGAACGGCGCCCACGACTGGTAGAGGGTCACGACCGCGACCATCACGAAGAAGTGGAAGTGCATCTCGATCAGCCCGCCGGAGAAGTGCACGAGGATCGCCGACGAGGTCACGAGGCCCAGGGTGGCGACGGTCTCCCGCGTCTCCTGTCGCGCTCTCTCGAACGAGGCTCCGACGGCGCAGGCGGCCACGACTCCGGCTTCGAGCAGTGAGTGGGTCACGCCGTGGCCGGTCGCGGCCCCCACGACGGCGAGCGCGGCCACGTGGAGCCACAAGACGACCTTGATGGCTCGGTGCCTGCGGGCCCATGCCTCGCCGGAAAGCGTCCTGCCTCTCGGCAAGGTCCTGCGGAGGCGGGCCGGGACGGTGTGGATCAGACGGCTCACGCGCGCGCTCCCTTTGTTGCCTGTGCAACGGCCGAAACAGGGGCTCGCTTTAGTACGTAAGGGAAGAAACGCCCGAGGCGGCCGCGGGGGCGGGCACGAGCGCGGCGAGGTCGACGAGCGTCGACTCCATCGCCAGCGGCACGTTAGCGTTGAAAGCGAACGTGCCGGCGGTCTCCACGCAGCGGGCGGCGGCCGCTACAAGAGCCGCGTCCGGGACCGGCGACTCGGCCCACGCCCGCAGCGACTCCCGGGCGGACGCGCCGGTGCGCACGGCGAGGACGTCCCTGTAGAACGCAGCGAGCGCCCCGAGGGCCTCCAGCAGGACCTCCTCCTCCATCCGCCTCAGCTCGCGCCGGTGCCGCTTCGCGAGGGTGTTGCGCGCCGCGGAGGTGCCGCGGCCCTCGCCCATCGCCTCGGCGAGGGCGACGACCTCCAGCTTCTGCTCCTTCTCCCTCGCCTTCGCCGCCGCCTTGGCCTCGGCCACGATCTCGGCCGCCGCGTCGAGCGCGTCGACCGGGGACACGAGGCGCGCCGGGACCCCGCGCCACAGTCCCTGGCGCGCCCGCGCGGCGTCGTCGAAGACGAGCTTGCGCGCGGCCGCCACGTCGCCCTCCGCGAGCACTGCGGCGTCGTGCGCCTCCTCCTGCGCCGCGCCTGCCGCGACGAGCAGCTCGACCACGCGTGCGAGAGGGACCGGCTCGAGCCGGACGACGCGGCAGCGCGACCGGATCGTCTCGAGCACCTCCTCCTCGTGGTCGGACACGAGGACGAAGACCGTGTCGGGCTGGGGTTCCTCCAGCGTCTTCAGCAGCGCGTTCTGCGCCGCGTCGTTCATGCGATCCGCGTCCTCGATCACGAAGACCTTGTACGTCGCCTCGAACGGCGAGCGGGCGGCCTCGGGTATCACGGCCTCCCGGACGACGTCCACGGGGATGATCACCCCCTCCGGCTCGATGTGATGCACGTCGGGATGGCGGTTGCGCAGCGCCCGGGTGCATCCGGAGCACTCTCCGCAGCCGGCCCCCGCACCCTTCTCGCACACGAGCGCGGCCGCGAGCGCGAACGCAACGCCGCGCGCGCCGGCGCCGCGGGGGCCCGTCAGCAACCACGCGTGCGGGACCTGCCCGCTCGCGAGCTGTGCCGCCACGCGCTCCGCCGCGCCGATCCCCTCCAACCCGTCCCACACGCTCATCGCTGCGGGAAGCCCCCTTCGCGCAGGAACCCTGCTAGCCTCGCCTCGTCCTCCGCGGACGTGCGGGCCTCGAACGCCTCGACGACGTCCTGGTGAACCTCCGACTGCGGACGGTTCGCGTCGAGGACGACGAAGCGGTCCGGATACCGCTGCGCGAGCTCGAGGTACGCGGCCCCCACCTTGTCGTGGAACGCGGACGCCTCCTGCTCGATCCGGTCGGGATCGCCGTCGATGCGGCGCAGCCCGAGGCGCGACTCCATGCTGAGGAAGAAGACGACGTCGGGCACGAGGTCGTCCGTCGCCCACTTGCTGATCCGGTACACCTCCTCGAGGCCGAGGTCGCGCCCCACGCCCTGATACGCGAGGGACGAGTCGACGAAACGATCCGACACGACGATCTTCCCCGCGTCGAGGGCCGGGCGTATGACCTCCGCCACGTGCTGCGCCCGGTCCGCCGCGTACAGCAGGGCCTCGGTGCGCGGGTCCATGGCACCGAGCGCGGGATCGAGCAGCACCTCCCTGACGCGCCGGCCGACGTCGGTGCCGCCGGGCTCGCGCGTCGTCACGACGTCGGCGCCGCGCGCCTCCAGCCACCTCACCAGCGCGGCCATCTGCGTGCTCTTGCCGGATCCGTCGCCGCCCTCGAACACGACGAAGTAGCCGCGGCGGCCGGGCACGACCTCGTCCTCACGGGCTCCCTCGTGCCGCGCTCCGATCGCGCGCATCGACACCACGCCGCCGATCGCCGCGACGCCGCCGGCGAGCCACAACGTGATCCGGCTACCGGGCAGGTCGAGCGTCCCGAGAGGTGACGTGAGGCGGTAGTGGCCGAGCGCGCCGGCGATGAACGGGAACAGCCCGAGGCCCGCGAGGGTTCCGATCCGGATGACGGTGTACGCGGCGCTGAACGTCCGGCCGCGCAGCTCGTCCGCCGTCGTCTCGTGCATCAGCGCGTAGCCCGTCGAGTACGCCGCGCCGCCGAAGAAGCCTAGCGCGCTCGCGAGCGGGATCGCCGAGTTCAGGCTGCCCACGCTCGCGAGGCCGATCAAGCCGACTCCGACGAGCAACAGCGACGACGAGAACAGGACGTCCTTCTGGATGCGGCGCGCGATGAGCCCGACGGCGAGCAGCCCGATGATCATCCCCGTCGCGAGGAAGCCCACGAGGAACGCGAATCCCCTGTCGCCGCCGCCGAGGACGTCGTCGACGAACGCGACGCCGAGCGAGAACACTGCTCCGGCGGCCGTGAACGTGAGCGCGATCCCGAGCAGCCACGGCCGCACCTGCTTGTGCTCGAACACGAACTTCAGGCCCTCGACGAGATCGCGCTTCACCTGGCCGAAGTCCATCCGCTCGATGCGCGTGCGCGACGACGGGATCGTGAGGCTCGCGATCATGATCGCCGAGAACAAGAACGTCAGCGAGTCGAGGCCCAGCGCCAGCGCCTCGGGCCGGCTCTCGAGCCCGGAGAAGATCTGGACGTGCTCGCCCAGGAAAGCGCCGAGCGTCGACATGAACGCGAACACGACGGACCCGAGCGGGAACGGTGCGTAGATCGCGATCAGCGACAGGGAGTTCGCGTGCGTCAGCTCCTGCGGCTTCACGAAGTGCGGCAGCGACGCGTCCTTCGCAGGCCCCCACACGAGCGTCAGCGACTCGAGGACTGCCGACGCCAGCAACAGGTAGAGCAGGTTCTCGACGAACGGGAGCGAGAAGATGACGGCGGCGCGCATCAGGTCCGACACGACCATCGTCTTCTTGCGGTCGAAGCGGTCGGCGATCACGCCCGCGATCGGTCCGACGAAGAAGCCGGGCAGGACGCGCGCCGTCATGACCGCGCCGACGCCGATCGAGCCTCCGATGTCGCTCGCCAGGACGACGAGCGCGACGACGCCGATCCAGTCGCCGAGGCTCGACACGAACTGCGCGAGGAAGAAGCGGAGGAAGTTGCCGCCCCTCAGCAGCGAGCGGTAGGAGACCCCTTCCTCGGCAGGCACGGCGACGTGCAGGTCGGCCTCGGGTTGGTGGATCGTCGCCTCCTCGTCACGCGCGCCCGGTCGTCGTCCCGGATGAGTCTAGGGCCGGGCGGCGCGCGGGGGCCGAAGCGCGGCGCCGCCTAGGACGCCGCTTCCTCCTTCTTCCGGGGCTTCTTCTTGATGTACTTGCACTGAGGGTAGTTGGAGCACCCCGTGAAGGGTCCGAAGCGGCCGCGCTTCTCGACGAGCCCGGAGCCGCAGTTCGGGCAGGTCTCGCCCGTCTCCTTCGGAGGCTCCTTCTTGATGTACTTGCACTCGGGGTAGTTCGAGCAGCCGACGAAGGGGCCGAACCGCCCCGACTTGGCGACGAGCTCCGACCCGCAGTTCGGGCACTTCTCGCCCGTGCCTTCCGGCTCGGGCAGCGGCTCGCCGTGCTCGTCGAGCTGCTGCGACCACTTGCACTCCGGCCAGCCGGAGCACGACAGGAACCAGAGGCCGTGCTTGCCGAACTTCTGGACGACCGGCCGGCCGCAGCTCGGACACGTCTGGTCGGTCGGCCGCTCCGGCCGCGACATCTTGTCACTCTGCTCCGCGACGTGCGCGGTGAACGACTCGAAGAACTCGCGGACGAGCGGGTCCATCTCGCGGGAGCCGACCGCGACCTGGTCGAGATCCTCCTCCATGCGCGCGGTGAACTCGACGTCGACGACCTCCGGGAAGTGCGCCTCTAAGAGCTCGATCACGACCTCGCCGCGCGGCGTCGGGAACAGCCGGCGCGACTCCGTGCGCACGTACTCGCGGTCGACCAGGAGCCTCACCGTCGGCGCGTACGTCGACGGTCGGCCGATGCCGACCTCCTCCATCCGTCGCACGAGCGTCGCCTCGGTGAAGCGCGGGGGCGGTTGGGTGAAGTGCTGCGCCGCGACGAGCGCACGTAGGTCGAGGACGTCGCCCTCGGCGAGATCGGGCAGCAGGCCCTCGGCCTCCTCGGGCTCGTCGTCGCCCGACTCGAGGTAGACGCTCATGAACCCCTTGAACTTCAGGATCTGGCCGGTCGCGCGGAACGCCGTGCCGTTGCTCTCGATGTCGACCGACGTCGCGTCGTAGACCGCCTCCGCCATCTGCGAGGCCATCGTGCGCTGCCACAGGATCTCGTAGAGGCGGAGCTCGTCCGCGTCGAGCGCGCCGGCGAGGTCGGAGGGCGCGAGCTCGGCCGACGCCGGACGGATCGCCTCGTGCGCCTCCTGCGCGCCCTTCGACTTCGCGGTGAACTTGCGGACCTCGTGGAACTCCTTGCCGAACTGGGCCTCGACGACGCGGCCGATCTCGCCGAGCGCGTCGTTGCTCAGGTTCGTGGAGTCCGTACGCATGTACGTGATATGGCCGGCCTCGTAGAGGCTCTGCGCGAGCTTCATCGTCCTCCACGTCGGGAAGCCGAGCTTGCTCGACGCCGCCTGCTGGAGCGTCGAGGTCTTGAAGGGAGCCGGCGGCTTGCGACGCCGCTCGGTCTTGCGGACGGCGGTGACGGTCCACGGTCCCGGCTCGACGCGCTCCTTCAGCGCGGTCGCCGTCGCCTCGTCGCCGAGCGAGAACTTCTCCTTCTCGCCCACCGGGTAGAGCGCGGTGAGCTCCTCGTCCTCCTTCGTCGCCAGCCTCGCGGTCAGGTCCCAGTACTCGACCGGCGTGAACGCGCGGATCTCCCGTTCGCGCTCGACCACGAGGAACAGGGCCGCGCTCTGCACGCGGCCCGCGGAGAGGTTCGGGCCGACGTTGCGCCACAGCAGCGGCGAGAGCTTGTAGCCGACGATGCGGTCGACCACCCGCCGCGCCTGCTGCGCGTCGACGAGCGCCATGTCGATCGAGCGCGGGTTCGCGAACGCCTCGGTGACGGCCTTCTTGGTGATCTCGTTGAACGTGACGCGGCGCGTGCTCTCCGGCTGGAGCTTCGCGAGCTGCGCGACGTGCCACGCGATGGCCTCGCCCTCGCGGTCGGGGTCGGGCGCGAGCCACACGGTCTCGGCCTCCTTCGCGGCCTTCCGGATCGCCGTCATCGCCTTCTTCGCGCTGGCGCGGCCGATCGGCTCGTACGCGATCTTCACGCCGCCGTTGACCTCTATCCCGAAGTCCGACTTCGGCAGGTCGCGGACGTGCCCCATCGAGGCAAGCACCTTGTAGTCCTTGCCCATGTACTTCTCGATCGTCTTCGCCTTCGCAGGCGACTCGACTATGACGAGGTTCTTGGCCACGAAGCTCCTTGGTCTGCTCGGCGGGGTTCCGCCGTGGGTCGGCCCGATCCGGAACGGTCCGGGGGCCGCTTATCCCATTGGT
>JALZEG010000351.1 GCA_030862185.1 Actinomycetota bacterium | reverse complement strand
AGCGGGTTCCAGGTGATCGGTGTGGACGACCTGCAACGTCGCGGCCCCCGCCGCGAACGCCGTCCACGGCGCCACGAACCCGGCGACGTAGAGGAGGGGAGAGCGACGGCGGAGCCTCCACAGCCCGCCCCGCTCCGCCGCCCGCGCGCGGGGAGCGGCGAACGGCGCCATCATCGCCACGACCATCAGGGTCCACGAGCCGAACGCCGCGCCCCACGAGGGTGCCGTCGGGTGATGACCGGGCGGCGCGCCCGCCGTCGCGAACAGCGCGATCCATGCCCCCCCGGCGCCCGCGTAGATCCACCACTCCGGGCGATCCCGCAGCAGCGGCCGCGCTCCCGCGCGTGCCTGAGCCGTCGCCACCGCTCTTACGAGTAGAAAACGCTGATCCGCTCGACCGTCACTTCCTGGTGCGACGCGTCCGCGCCCTCCTCGACCGGGTCCTCTTCCTCGAACGACACGCGCAGCGAGGCCGGGTCCCACCGGCCTTCCGCTTCGAGCCGGCGCGCGATGTCGGTGATCTTGAACGCCTGCGTGACGCTGTGCCCGCTCTCGGTCGCGAGCTCCAGGCCGAACGTCGCCAGCAGTCCCGCCTTCAGCTCCGGGTGGTCCGTGGCCGCCTCACCCTCGGGGACGTCGACGTAGACGCCGTAGATGCCGACGGTGACGTCGACGCCCTTGATGCCCTCGAGCTGCAGGAACACGTCCCTCGCCTCTCCGCCCTCTTCGTCGCCGAGCAGACCCGGACCGGTGGGCACTTCGAGGTCGATCTGAACCGACGAGCCCGGATCCATCCGGACGCCGGTCGTCGCGCCCACCAGCTCCGGCTCCGGAGGCTCGGGCTCGTCGCCTTCGTCGGCGAGCAACGAAGCCTCGTCGCGCGCGGTGGCGGGATCGTCGTACGCGTACCCGAGCGCGCTCGTTTCCAGGACGTCGCGCACGCGGAACGTCGCGTGCGCTCCGGAGGCGCCCGGCGTCGGGAACGAGAACGACGTGTCGAGCCACGCCGCCCGGCGCGGGTTGACGTGGCCGCCGGGGCTCGCCAGCCAGACGCCCCACAGACGGTCGACGTTCGCGTGGTGCAGCCAGAACAGCGGGTCGAGCGCGGCCGTGACCGGGTTGCCCATGAGGCCGCCGACGGCCATGTGGATCACGTTGTGCGGCCACTGCTCGATCGTCCCGGTCGCTCCACCGAACTGGCTCGGCGACTGCAGACGGCCCGACCCGAAGCCGAACTGCAGCTCTCCGCCAGAGCTGAAGAAGCGCGGGTCGAGACCCCGCTCCGCGTCGCGCTGCTCCTGCGTGAGCACGTTCCTCGCCCGTCCGGAGACCCACAGCGGGTTGTTCTCGTTCGCGGGCGTGAGGAACTCGGGCGGGAGCGCCCACGTCGACTGATCGCCGCCGCTGTAGTCCCAGTACGGGATGCGCCAGTTGGGCTTGCCGATGAGGTGCCCGATGATCCGCTCGAACTGGCGCAGATACATGCGGTGCCACGGGAGGAAGAACCAGTTCTGGTGCTGGCACCAGTCCCAGTCGGGGTTCTGCCGGTTCTGCTCGCCGTTGCGACCGTGGATGGCCGCCTGGTACCTGAGGCTGAACGGGTCCGACGCAGGCCGCTGCTTCATCAGGCGGATCCCTTCCGCGTAATCCCTCAGCTCCTGAGGTTGCCCGCCCGAACGGTCCAGCCTCGACACTGCTTTACGCACGCGCACCGTCTGCGTTCCGCCCATCGTCCCCCTCCGTCCGTAACTGCGAGTCGAGCCAAGGGTACCGGGGTCGCCGCTGCGGGGCCAGCGGCGCGGCATACGATCCATGGTCGTGACCGAATCGCCGGCGTTCGCCCTCAGCCCGGAGCAGGCCGCGCTCCTCGAAGACGCGCGTGCGGTCGCCGGCGAGCTGAAGCCGCTCGTCGACGCGGGCGAGCCGGGCCGCGTGAACCGTGCGCTCGTCGCCGCGCTCGCGGAGCACGGTCTGTTGCCGCGGCTGTTCCCGCGCGCCGCCGGCGGAGCACGCGACGGCGACGTGTCCGCGCTGGAGCTCTGCCTGTTGCGCGAGGCGATCGCGTACGAGTCACCGGAGGCGGAGACCGCGCTCGCGCTGCAAGGCCTCGGCTCGTACCCGATCCTCCAGTCGGGGCCGGACGAGCTCGTGAAGAGGTGGATCCCCGAGGTCGCCGCCGGTCGCGCCGTAGCGGCGTTCGCGCTGACCGAGCCCGGCGCCGGATCGGATGCCGGCGCGCTGTCGCTGCGGGCCGAGCGCGACGGCGACGGCTACCGGTTGACGGGCGAGAAGAAGTGGATCTCGAACGCGCCCGACGCGGACGTCTACGCGGTGTTCGCGCGGACGGGGGAGGAGGGGCCGCGCGGCGTCACCGCGTTCGTCGTCGAGGGGGACTCCGACGGGTTGAGCGGCGAGCCGCTCGACCTCGTGGCGCCGCACCCCATCGGCACGCTGGTCTTCGACGGCGTGCGCGTCGGCGGCGGCCGGGTCCTCGGCGAGCCGGGCCGCGGCTTCCACGTAGCGATGAGGACCCTCGATCTCTTCCGGCCGAGCGTCGGTGCGTTCGCGGTCGGGATGGCGCAGGCGGCGCTCGACGCGTCCGTCGCGCACGCCGCCGCGCGCCGCGCGTTCGGCCGGCCGCTGAAGGAGTTTCAGGCGATCTCGCACCGGATCGCGGACATGGCGACAACGCTGGACGCGGCGCGCCTGCTCGTCTACCGGGCGGCCGCGGCGTACGACGCGGGAGAGCCCGTCACGCGCGCGTCGGCGATGGCGAAGCTCTTCGCGACCGAGGCCGCGCAGGAGATCGTCGACGCCGCGATGCAGATCCACGGCGCCGCGGCGCTGGAGAAGGGCCACCTCCTCGAGCACCTCTACCGCGAGGTGCGCGCGACGCGCATCTACGAGGGGACCTCGGAGATCCAGCGCAACATCGTCGCGCGCTCGTTGTTCGACTAGCCGGGGACTACGGCCACGCCGACGAGCTCGACGAGCGCGTCCGGCTCGAACAGCCCCGAGACCTCGAACAGCGCCACGGCCGGATAGTGCTTGCCGAAGTGGCTCCGGTAGGCGTCGCCGATCGGGCCCAGCGAGCTCCGGTAGGACCCGGCGTCGGTGACGAAGATCGTGAGCGACACGAGGTGCTCGGGCCCGGCCCCCGCAGCGCGCAGCGCGGTCACGACGTTCCCGGCCGCCGCCGCGAACTGCTCGGCGATCGTCGCGCCGTCGCCGATCTGCCCTCCGAGGTAGACCGTTCGCCCGGGGACCGCCACGACGGCGTGCGAGAAGCCGGCCGGGGGCGGGAGCGACTCCGGGTTCACGATCCGGTGGGGCGTCACCGGCCCTTCCACTGCGGCGCCCTCCCCTCCGTGAACGCCCGGTAGAACTCGCGGTGGTCGCCGGTCGTCATCAGCAGCGCCTGCGCCAGGGCCTCTAGCTCCAGGGCCCCGGCGAGGTCCGCGTCGAGCTCGCGCGTCAGCAGCAGCTTCGTCGTGCCGTATGCCAGCGCCGGACCCGCGGCGAGTCGCTCCGCCAGCGCGGCCGCGGCCCCCGGCAGCTCGTCGTCCCCGACCACCGACGTCGCGAGCCCGATCTCCAGAGCCCTCTGCGCGCCGACCTTCTCTCCGAGGATCAGCAGCTCCGTGGCGCGTCCGAAACCGACGATGCGCGGCAGCAGATAGGCGGATCCCATGTCCGCTCCGGCGAGCCCGACCTTCGTGAACAGGAACGCGAACGAGGCGCTCGCAGCCATGAGACGGAGGTCGGCGGCAAGGGCGATGACCGATCCCGCCCCCGCGGCCACGCCGTTGATCGCCGCGACGATCGGCAGCGGGCAGTCGCGCATGCCGCGCACGACCGCGCCGGTCATCCGGGTGAAGTCGAGGAGCTCGCGCGACTCCGTCTTCTGGAGCTCGCCGATGATCTCGTGCACGTCGCCGCCGGAGCAGAAGCCGCGCCCGGTCCCCGTCACGACCACGGCGCGGACGTCCTCCCTCAGCGGCAGCTCCGCCAGCAGGTCGCGCAGGTCTGCGTACACCTCGAACGTCAGCGCGTTGAGGACGTCGGGCCGCGTGAACGTCACCGTCGCGACGCCGCCGCGCACGGCGAGGTCGAAGTGCTCCCATTCGCTGGTGAAGGGCGCGGAGGCGCGCCAGGGGCTCACTGGAACGCGTCCAGGCCCGTGATCTCCTTGCCGAGCACGAGCGTGTGGATCTCGGACGTCCCCTCGTAGGTGAGCACCGACTCGAGGTTGTTCATGTGCCGGATCACCGGGTACTCGAGCGTGACGCCGTTCGCGCCGAGGATGGTGCGGGCCTCCCGCGCGATCGCGAGCGCCTCCCGCACGTTGTTGAGCTTGCCGAGGCTGACCTGCTGGGGGGTCGCCTCGCCGCGGTCCTTCATCCGGCCGATGTGGAGCGCGACCAGCATCCCCTTCTCGATCTCGAGCAGCATGTCGACGAGCTTCGCCTGCGTAAGCTGGAACGACCCGATCGGCTTGCCGAACTGGGAACGCGTCTTCGAGTACTCGAGGGCGCACGCGTAGCACGAGCGCGCGGCCCCCATGGCGCCCCACACGATGCCGAAGCGCGCCTCGGTGAGGCACGACAGCGGGCCCTTCAGCCCCGTCACGCCGGGCAGCACCGCGTCCGCCGGAAGGCGGCAGTCATCCAGGATCAGCTCCGACGTGACCGACGCGCGCAGGGACAGCTTGCGGTGGATGTTGCGGACCGTGAACCCGCGCGTCCCTGCCGGCACGAGGAAGCCGCGGACGCCCTCGTCGGTCCTCGCCCACACGACCGCGACGTCGGCGATCCCGCCGTTCGTGATCCACATCTTGTTCCCGGTGAGCACCCAGTCCGACCCGTCGCGCCGCGCGCTCGTGCGCATGCTGCCGGGGTCGCTCCCGGAATCCGGCTCGGTGAGGCCGAAGCACCCGATCGCCTCGCCGGCGGCCATCGGCGGAAGCCACTGCTGCTTCTGCTCCTCGGAGCCGTACTTCCAGATCGGGAACATCGCGAGCGAGCCCTGGACCGAGACGAAGCTGCGGAAGCCGCTGTCGCCGGCTTCGAGCTCGAGACAAGCGATGCCGTAGCCGACCGCGTTGGTGCCGGCGCAGCCGTAACCGTCGAGGTGCATGCCGAGCAGGCCCAGGCGCCCGAGCTCCGGCGCGACCTCGCGCGGGAACTCGCCCTCCTCGAACCACTTCTCGATGCCGGGCATGACGCGGTCGGCGACGAAGCGGCGCGCGGTGTCGCGCACCATCTTCTCCTCGTCGCTCAGCAGCGCGTCGATGCGCAGGAAGTCGAGCGGGTCCATCGCCGCGACGCTACTAGCTTTCCACTCCCAGCAGCTCGGGTGGCTGCGGTCCCGCCTCCGCCAGGAGCTTCCGGTAATCGTCGGGCCACGCCCGCGCCCCGCCCTGCGCGTCGATCAGCGCGACGACGACCGTCATCGTGACGCAGCGCTCGCCGCCCCTGTCGATGGAGAAGTCGTACGTGAGCGACGTCGTGCCCACCTGCGCGATCGAGATCGTCGCGTCGACGAGGTCGCGGAACTCGAGCGACCGGTGGAAGTCCGCCTCCACGTGGACCCGCGGCAGGTATCCGTAGACGTCCAGGATGCCGAGGCGTTCGAACAGCGCGGTCTCCGCCCACTCGATCATCCGGAACGCGGCGGTGTTGTGCCAGTGGCCGGACGCGTCGGTGTCGGACCATTCGATCCGTCGCTGGATCGTCAGCGACGCTGGTGCAGCGGTCATGGTTAGGTTGGTCGCCACGTAGACACAGAGGAGGTGACTCTACTTGCAGGTCGGCGTCGGCCTTCCGAACGCGGTCCCGGGCACGTCACCCGACCTGCTCGTGGAGTGGGCGCGCCGGGCGGACCAGGGGCCGTTCTCGAGCGTCGGCGTCGTCGACCGCGTCCGCTACGAGGGATTCGACGCGCTGACCGCACTCGCAACGGCCGCTGCCGTCACGACCCGCGTGAAGTTGACGACGATGGTTCTGATCGCGCCGCTGCGACGTGGTGCCGTTCTCGCGCAGGAGGCGGCAACGCTCGACGCGGTGTCCGGCGGGCGGCTCGTGCTCGGCGTCGGGCTCGGAGCGCGCCGCGACGACTACGAGCACGTGGGGGCCCCGTTCCGCGGGCGCGCGGCTCGGTTCGGCCGGCAGCTGGAGACGCTGCGCGCGTGGTGGCGTGACGACGCGGCGCCGGATCTCCTCGTCGGCGGCGCCAGCGACGCCGGCGCAGCGGTCATGGTTAGGTTGGTCGCCACGTAGA
>JALZEG010000335.1 GCA_030862185.1 Actinomycetota bacterium | reverse complement strand
ACTCAGTTGCGGCGACCCTCCGGCGAGCGCGCGAGGAGAGAGATCGGGGCCGCAGAGCCCTGAAGAGTTTTCCTTTGACCGCCCGTTTTCAGATCGTCACGACTAACGTCGCGCCGTTACACATGGTTCGTCAAGCCCTTAACTGAAGCAAGCGCTATCGCTGCCCGAAAGGGCGGCGGGATCCGGCGCGCGTGCGTCTACGACTGCGCTACGGCGGCCTGCACGCGCGGGTCCGACACGTCGTCGAACAGCGCCTGCAACCGGATCTTGCTCTGCCCCCAGTCGAAGAGCTGGCCGGGGATCTTCGTCGCCGCCTCGACCGACGCGCCGGAGGCTTCCCGTCTCACGGCCACGACCAGATGTCCCTTCCAGTGCCACACGGTCGACGGTATCCCGGCGTGGACGATGCAACCGTCCTCCGCCTGCTCGACGCGCTTGACGTCGTTGCCGTGGCGCGCGAGCGACACGAGGACGCCGGCGAGAGCGACGCCCGCCGGCAGCGCGACCGTCCGCGTCTCCGTGCGGCCGGTCTTGACCCCGAGCTGCGCCCAGAGCGGCGCGGCGATCTCGGCGAGCGGGCCGAGCGGGACCGTCTGCGGGAGGACCTTCTCGCACTTGGCGAGGAACTCTTCGGCCGACATCGGGTGATCCGCCGCGGCCGCCTCGGCGGCGAGGAGCTCGCGGACGGCGGGCACCACGACGACCGCGGCGTAGGTGGGCTCGTCCGGATCCCACCGCGCCGGCGCCTCGGCCGCGGTCGGGGCCGGCGACTCGGCCGGACCGCCACCCTCGCGCAAGGGCGCGCCGCAGCTCCAGCAGAACTTGCCGGTCGCCTCGACCCCACACGCGGAGCAGAACATCGCCCGCATCGTCGCGCATACCGGCGACACGGTTGGTAACCCCTTGCCACGGGGCGGGCTACAGGCGGAGACTGGCCTTCGTGGGCGGCACGACGGGGGGCGGAGGCGGTTCGCACTTCGACGCGATCGTCGTCGGCTCGGGCTTCGGCGGCGGTGTCTCGGCGTACCGGCTCGCGAGCGAGGGCATGAGCGTCTGCGTCCTCGAGCGGGGCAAGGCCTACGGCCCCGGCGACTTCCCGCGCTCGCCGCGCGACACGTCGAGGAACTTCTGGGACCCCAGCCGCGGCCTCCAGGGCATGTTCGACATCTGGTCGTTCTCGGGCATCCGCGCCGTCGTCTGCAGCGGCCTCGGAGGCGGCTCGTTGATCTACGCGAACGTCCTGTTGCGCAAGGACCGCGACTGGTTCGTCCATCAGCCGATGCCCGGCGGTGAGGTCGAGGAATGGCCGGTGACCTACGACGACCTCGTGCCGCACTACCAGGCCGTGGAAGAGATGATGGACGTCCAGAAGTACCCGCTGGACGTCGCGCCGTACGACCGGACGTTCAAGACACACGCGTTCAGGCAGGGTGCCGAGGCGGCGGGACTGAGATGGGAGCTGCCGAACCTCGCGGTGACGTTCGCGAACGACGGACGGCCGCCGGTTCCCGGCGAGGAGATTCGGGGGCCGCAGAGCCTTCACGGGAAGCCCCGCGTCACGTGCCGGCTGGTCGGCGAGTGCGACGTCGGGTGCAACTACGGCAGCAAGAACAGCATCGACCACACGTACCTGAGCAGGGCGAAGGACGAGGGCGCGCTCATCCGCACGTGCTGCGAGGTCCGCTCGTTCGAGCGCGGCCGCGACGGCGGCTTCGTCGTCCGTTACGTCGAGCACACCGAGGACAACGAGGGACACGAGACGCCGACGTCGATGCTGACGCTGCACGAGGTGACGTGCGACCGCCTCGTGCTGTCCGCGGGGACGCTCGGCACGACCTACCTCCTGCTCAAGAACCTCTCCGCGTTCAAGGACCTCTCGCCGGCGCTCGGCCGCCGGTTCTCCGGCAACGGCGACTTCCTCGGCCTCGTCTTCCGGGCGCGCCGTCCCGACGGAGCCCCGTGGGTCCTGAACCCGAGCTACGGCCCCGTCATCACGAGCTACGGCCGCCGCGGCGACGCGGCCGACGGAGACGGCTCGACCGGGCGCGGCTTCTACGTCGAGGACGCGGGCTACCCGCAGTTCGTCAACTGGCTCGTCGAGTCGGGCTTGCCGGGGCAGGCGCCCCGCATGGCCCGCTTCCTTATCGAGCGGGCATGGGCTCGCGTGGCGAAGAAGCCCGGGACGACCATGGGCTCGCCGCTGTCAAAGCTGCTCGGCCGCAACCTGTTGAGCGCGACGTCCCTCCCGCTGTTGGGCATGGGCCGCGACGTGCCCGACGGAAGGATGTGCCTGCGAGACGGGCTGCTCGACGTCGACTGGACGTCGAAGGCGTCGCGCGCCTACTTCGGGCGCGTCAACGACACGATGCGGGCGATCACGCACTACCTCGGCGGGTGGTACCTGTCGTTCTGGTGGCTGAACTTCCTCGTCACCGTGCACCCGCTCGGGGGCTGCCCGATGGGGGCCGACCGCACCAGGGGGGTCGTCGATCCCTACGGCCAGGTCTACGGGTATCCGGGCCTGTCGATCGCCGACGGTTCGGTGATGCCCGGCCCGGTCGGCGCGAACCC
>JALZEG010000326.1 GCA_030862185.1 Actinomycetota bacterium | reverse complement strand
GACACCCGGCGAGACGACGTTGACCCTGATCCCGCGGGGGCCGAGCTCGACCGCGAGGTAGCGCGCCACGGCCTCCAGCGCGGCCTTCGACGCGCCGACGACCATGTATCCGGGCAACACCCGCGAGGAGCCCTGGCTGGACAGCGCGACCACGTTGCCTCCGTCCTGCATCAGGGGGGCCGCACGCTTGCATCCCAGGAAGAAAGCGCGCGCGTTCGCGTCCATGGTCCACGCCCACGCGCGGGCGTCGAGCTCGTCGAGCCCCTTGAGCACGCCGGTGGCGGCGTTGGACACGAAGACGTCGAGCCGCCCGAACGTCTCGGCGACGGCGTTGAACAGCGCGTCGAGCTGGCGCTCGTCACCGACGTTCGCCCTCACCGCCAGCGCCTTCACCGCGTGCTCCTCCGCCGCGGCGCAGGTCTCCTCGGCAGCGGCCCGGTTGCGGAGATAGGCGACGACCAAGTTCGCGCCGCGCGCGGCGAGGTTGCCGGCGATGGCGCGGCCGATCCCGCGCCCGCCGCCCGTTACGAGCGCGACGCGGCCGTCGAGATCCCGGTCCGTCACGGCGCGCACAGGAGCAGGCACGCGTTCTGGCCGCCGAAGCCGAAGGAGTTCGAGAGCGCCACCGCGACGCGCTGGTCGCGCGCCTCGTCGGAGACGTAGTCGAGGTCGCACTCCGGGTCGGGCTCGTCGAGGTTGAGCGTCCGCGGGATCACGCCGCGGTCGATGATCATCGCCGTGGCCGCGGCCTCGACGGCCCCGGCGGCACCCAGCAGGTGTCCCGTCTGCGACTTCGTCGACGTGACCGGGATCCGCTTGGACTCCGGCCCCAGCGCCCGCTTGATCGCGAGCGTCTCGACGCGGTCGTTGTACGGCGTCGAGGTGCCGTGGGCGTTCACGTAGTCGACGTCTTCCGGGTACAGCCCTGCGTCCTCCAGCGCGGCGGTCATCGCCCGCGCCGCGCCGTCTCCCTCGGGGTCGGGCTGCGTCAGGTGGTAGGCGTCCGCGGTCGCGCCGTAGCCGGCCAGGCGCGCGAGCGGCCGGGCGCCGCGCCGGCGTGCATGGTCCTCGCTCTCGAGCACGACTACCCCCGCGCCCTCTCCGAAGACGAACCCCTCGCGGCCCACGTCGAACGGGCGGCTCGCCCGCTCCGGCTCGTCGTTGCGGCGGGACAGCGCGCCCATGCGGTCGAAGGCCGCGAGCGCGAGGGGCGTGAGCGCGGCCTCGCTGCCGCCGGCGAGGACGACGTCGGCGCGTCCGGAACGGATCACGCCCATCGCCTCGCCGAGAGCGTGGGCACCGGTCGCGCACGCCGACGTGACGCAGTAGTTGACGCCGCGCAGCCCGAGATGCATCGCGATCGAGGCCGGCGCCGCGTTCGGCATCAGCTTCGGGACGGTGAACGGGCTGACGCGCCGCGGCCCCGTGTGGAGCTGGTCGTGCTGCTCCTCGATCGTGTAGAGCCCGCCGATGCCGGAGCCGACGACGACTCCGGCCCGCGTCCGGTCGACGGAGTCGTCCAGCCCCGCGTCGTCCCACGCGAGCACGCCCGCCGCGATCGCCAGCTGCGCGAACCGGTCGCACCGGCCCGCCATGCGGGGGTCCATGTAGCGCGCCGGGTCGAAGTCGCGCACCTGCGACGCGATGCGGGTCGCGTAGCCGGACGCGTCGAAGCCCTCGATCGGCGCGGCGCCGGACCGCCCCGCGACGAGACCGTCCCAGAACGCCTCGATCCCGGTCCCGATCGGCGTGACGACGCCGATCCCGGTGATGACCACAGAGGTCATGCGCCTACCGAGAGCTTGTCGTGCACGAGCTTCACCGCGTCGGCCACGGTGGACAGTCCCTCGAGGTCCTGGTCGGGGATCTCGATCCCGAAGCGCTCCTCGAGACCCAGCGTGAGCTCCATCGTGTCGAGCGAGTCGAGGTCGAGGTCCCTCAACAGGTCCGCCTCGGGCACCACCTTGTCCGCGTCGAGGCCTCTGCCGCTCAGGTGCTCGCGGATCGCGCCGAATACGTCTGGTCCATCCGTCATCGTGTTCTCCTTCCGGTCGGTTTCTTCGGTCATGCAGTCGTCCCTCCGTCCACGGGGAGGACGGAGCCGGTCACGTAACCGGCCCCGTCCGAGCACAGGAAGCCGACCGCGGCGGCGACCTCGTCCGGCGTTCCCGTGCGACCTGCGGGGATCGCGGCGACGAGGGCGTCGCGCTGCCTGTCACCTAGCTCCGCGACGAGGTCGGTGTCCACCAGTCCCGGCGCCACCGCGTTTACCGTGATGCCCTTGCGCGCGACCTCCCGCGCCAGGGCGCGCGTGAGCCCGATCACGCCGGCCTTGGACGCGCAGTAGTTCGCCTGCCCCGCGTTCCCCTTGAGCCCCGCCACCGACGCGACGTTGACGATGCGGCCCCAGCCGGCGCGCAGCATCGGGCGCAGCGCCCGCCTGGAACAGGCGAACGTCCCTCCCAGGTTCGTGTCGAGGACGCGGTGCCAGGCCTCGTCGTCGAGCCGGACCGCGAGAGCGTCGTCGCGGCAGCCGGCGTTGTTGACGAGGACCGCGACCGGCCCCAGGGCCTCTTCGACCTCGGCGAACAAGGCGTCGACCGCCGCCGGGTCGGCCACGTCGGCCGCCACCGCGATCCCCTCGCCTCCGGCGGCCTCGACCAGACGCAACGTCTCCTTGGCCTCGTCGGCCCCCGTCCGGTAGCCGACCGCGACGGGGCCGCGCGACGCGAGCTCGACCGCGATCGCCCGGCCGATGCCGCGCGATCCTCCGGTGACGAGAGCGACCCTAGACACCCGCGGCTCCGGCCTCGGCGAGCCCGGTGCTCTCGACCCGTCCGGCGGGGAGGGTCCACTCGACGACCCCCGCGCCCCAGACGAAACCCGATCCGAACGCGGTGAGGACGACGCGGTCGCCCCGCTGCAGCGCGCCGTTCGCCGACGCCTCCGCCAGCGCGATCGGGATCGACGCCGAGGACGTGTTGCCGTAGCGCGCGATGTTCGTGAAGACCTTGTCGAGGGGGAGGTCGAGTCGCTCCGCCACCGCCTCGAGGATCCGGCGGTTCGCCTGGTGCGCCACGACCAGGTCGACGTCGCGCAGCGGGACCCCGGCGGCCCCCGCGGCCTGGCGTACCGACGCGGCCATCTCGTGGACCGCACGGCGGTAGACCTCGCGCCCGGCCATGACGATCTTGCCGCCGTCGCGCGACGCCATCAGCAAGTCCGGCCGCGATCCGTCCGAGTGCAGGACGAAGGGGCCGAGGCGCGGCGTCGCGGACTGCGTGACCACCGCGGCCCCCGCGCCGTCGCCGAACAGGACGCCGCTCTTGGGATCGGAGAAGTCGGCTATCCGGGACAGCAGGTCGACGCCGACGACGAGGACCGCCGACGCGGCCCCGGCGCGTACCAGGGCGTCGGCCTGCGCGAGCGCGCAGAGGAACCCGGAGCACCCCGCGTTGAGGTCGAACGCGGCGGCCTCGCACCCGAGCGCGGTCTGGAGCAGCGAGGCGGTCGCCGGGATCCGGAAGTCCGGCGTCACGGTCGCGGCGATCACGTAGTCGACGTCTCGCGCCGCGACGTCCGCTTGCTCCAGCGCGCGGGTCGCAGCCGCCGTGCCGAGCGTCACGGCCGTGTCGGCCGGCCCCGCGACGTGTCTCGACTCGATCCCGGTGCGTGCCTCGATCCACCCGCGGGGGAGCGCGAGCGAGTCTTCGAGGTCGGTGCTCGACAGCGTCCCCGAGGGGACGGCAGCTCCGATGCCGGCTATCGTCGCGCCGCTCACTCTGACCGGATCCAGAACAGCGCGTCGCCGCGCGCGACCGGTTGGCCGGGGACCGCGAGCATCCCCATCACCCACCCGCGGAACCCCGACACGACCGGCTGTGGCGCCGCGTTCGTCGTCACGTGCGCCAGCGCCTGCCCCACCTCGACCCATTCGCCCTCGGACGTGAACGTCTCGGGCGGCAGCGGGACGAACCGCCCGGAGCACGGCGCGACGACGAGGCGCTCGCGGATGCCCAGCCGTTCGGGCGCGGCGGCGACGGTCTCCGGCTCGACGAGCACCGAGGTGTCATGCACGGGCGCCGGCCCCCACGGTCGCGTCGGCGAGCTTGGCCGTGACGCGGCCCGGCCCGAGGTCGACGAACTCCGTCGCGCCGGCCGCCGCGATCCACTCGATCGACTCGCGGAAGCGCACGCGCTCGGTGAGCTGACGTACCAACAGGCTGCGTATCTCTCCGGGAGCGCGGTACGGCCGCGCCGTGACGTTCGACACCACCGGGACCGGCGGCATCCTGACGTCCACCCGGTCCAGCGCGTCGCGCAGCTCGGCCGCCGCCGCGGCGACGGCGGGGGAGTGGAACGCCCCTTCGACCGCCAGCAGCAGGCAGCGCCCTCCGCCGGAGCGCACGAAGCCGGCGACCTCCGCGAGAGCGGCGTCGGGTCCCGACACGACGAGCTGCGTGGGCGAGTTGTCGTTCGCTATGACCGCGCCGGCGCGCTCGCAGATCGCTTCCAACTCCGCGAGGTCCACACCCTTGACCGCGGCCATCCCCCCGCCGGACGCGCGGGCCGCGGCCCGCGTGGCACGGCCGCGCACGCAGACGAGACCGAGCGCGGCCTCCGGCGAGATCGCGCCGGCCGCGGCGAGGGCCGCGTACTCGCCGACGCTGTGACCCGCGTAGAAGTCGAAGGGTCCGTGCCGCGACGTCTTCTCGTGATGGGACGCGAGGCCGGCGACCAGCAGCGCGGGCTGCGCGACGTCCGTCGGGACGACGGGCTTCGGACGGTCGAGGCAGCGAGCGACTGCCGCGACCAGGTCCCGCCCGGCGAGGTCGTTGGCGGCCTCTAGAAGCGGAGCTCCCTCCAGCGCGTCGAGGAGAGCCGACGCGTCGACGCCCTGGCCCGGGAAGAGCGCCGCCCTCATCGGGCGCGCCTCTTCGTCGCGACCAGCAGCGCGACCGACGCGGTCACGGCCGCCCCCGCGATCGCACGTCTGGCGAGCGGAGCCGGGATCCGCCGGCCGCGGTCGTTCGCCAGCCGCGCGAGGAGCTCGTCCGCGAAGTCGGGCCTCGGCAGCTCGTCGCGCAACGGCTCGCTCATCGCACGTCCTTGCTCTCGAGCAGGCGATGCAGCCGCGCCCGCGCGCGGTGCAGCAGGACGCGGACCGCCCCGGTGCTGCGCCTCGTCAGGCGCGCGATCTCGTCGATCGTCAGCTCGCGCAGGTACCGCAGCCGCACGACCTCGCGCTGGGCCTCGGGGAGCCGCGCCACTGCCGTCCACAACAGATCGCGGTCCTCCGACGCGATAGCGAGCGACGGCGCCGAGGGGGCCGGATCGGGATGCTCGGGAAGGTCCTCGATCGGAACGAGCCTCTTCTTCTTCTCGGCGCGCCACGTCGCGACGGTGTTCCGGGCGATCGTGAAGATCCAGGAGCGGTAGCTGCCGTCGCCCTTGAACGTTCCCGCCGCGCTGAGGGCCTTGAAGAACACCTGCGCGGTCAGGTCCTCCGCGGTGGCGCGGTCGCGGGTCTGCGACCGCACGTAGCGGTACACGGGCTCGAGGTATCGCTGGTAGAGCTCGGCGAACGCGGAGAAGTCGCCCTCCGCCCGCCGGGCCAGGTCTTCGTCGTCCGGCCCGTTCGGGAACGCGCTCGTGCTAGCCAACGCCACGCCGCCGCCTCCTCTAGTCCGCCTCTCGCGCTAAGGAGACGTGATCCGGGGGCGCGCGTTACACACGATTTCGAACGGTCCCGGACCGCGCGTTCAAGCACAGGCGGCGCGGCCGTCGCACCGGCGCGAAAAAAGTTCCGTGCCTTGACCGCGCGGTCCGGCTCGTTGCGGCAGAGTGGCTCGGTGCGCGCTGCGGTGGTCGGCCACGTCGAATGGGTCGAGTTCGTCTCCGTCGACCATGTGCCGGCGCGCGGCGAGATCGTCCACGCGCTTCAGTGGTGGGAGGAGCCTGGCGGGGGCGGAGCCGGGGGTGCGGTGCAGCTGCAGAAGCTGACCGGGGACGCGGCGCTCTTCACCGCGCTCGGCGACGACGACACGGGGCGCGCGGCGTGCGACCGGCTGGCGGCGACGGGTCTGCGCGTGGAGGCCGCGACGCGCCGCGAGCCCTCCCGCCGTGCGCTGACGTTTCTCGACCCGGAAGGCGAGCGCACGATCACCGTCCTCGGATCCCGCCTCGAGCCCTCGGCGGGCGACCCGCTTCCGTGGGAGTCGCTCGCCGGGGTCGACGCCGTCTACTTCACCGCCGGGGACGAGGGCGCGCTGCGCGCCGCCCGGAAGGCGCGCGTCCTCGTCGCGACGACGCGGGTCCTCCCGTTGCTCGCGCGGGCGGGCGTCTACCTCGACGCGGTGGTCGGGAGCGCGCTGGACGCGGGGGAGACGTACGCCCCGGGAGACGTCGATCCGGCACCGGGCCTCGCCGTCATGACCGAAGGCGGCGCGGGGGGCACGTACACCGGCGCGGAAGGCCGGCTGGCTCGTTTCGACGCAGCTCCGTTGCCGGGCCCGGTCGTCGACCGCTACGGCGCCGGCGACAGCTTCGCGGGCGGCCTGACGTACGCGCTGGGGCGCGGCGACGACGCGGCCGCGGCAGTGGCGTTCGCGGCGCGCTGCGGCGCGGCGGCGATCACCGGACGCGGCCCCTACGCAGGCCAGCTCATCGCCGCCGACGTGTGACGTCGGGCATGATTGTGAGGATGGCTCAGAAGGGATTCCCTCGCCCCGCGTCGCGGTTCACGTCGACACGATGGGGGAGGAACCTCGCCGCGTGGATCTACACGCCGCTCGACAAGCTCGCGTACCGGATCACGCGCGGCCGGCGAGGGTTGAGCCCTCCCGGCGCCGTGCTGCTGCTGACGACCACCGGCCGTAAGACGGGTGAGCCGCGCCGCGTGCCGGTGCTGTACCTGCACGACGAAGAGCGGCTGTGGGTGGTCGCGTCCAACTACGGTCAGCAGCGGCATCCCGCGTGGTCGGCGAACCTCCTGGCGAATCCGGACGCGACCGTGACCATCCGCGGGGAGGAACGCGCCGTCCGCGCGCGTCTCGCCTCCGACGACGAGAAGAGGTCGCTGTGGCCGCGGCTGCTGCAGCTCTATCCGGCGTGGAAGGCGTACTCGTCCTGGACCGACCGGAGCTTCAGGGTCTTCTGCCTCGAGCCGCGCTCCTAACGATCGGCTCCCTGCGTGGTAGCACCCAGGGCGACCCGAGCGGCCTTCACGCGGTGCTCCTCGACGACCTCGATCTGCGCCTGAGCGCGCGCGATCAGCTCGTCGAGCTCCGCGTCCGTCACCGCCGCGCCGGCCGGACGCGCGCTCCGCAGCGATCGCCACAGGCACAGCTTCGCCTCGATGCCGACCTTCAGGCCCTCCAGCTCGATCAACCGGCTGAGCGGTGAGTACCCGGTGATCGCGCCGTTGAGCTTCAGCCGGCCCACCTTCTCGGACGCCCACGCGAGGCCCGGCTTCACCGGGCTCCTGGAGATGCCGCTGCGCTCGATGATCCGGTCCAGCGTCGTCTGATCGGCCTGGATGTCCTCGAGGAGCTGCTCGAGGAACGCCTCGTACTCCGTCCCCCTGTTGTTGCCGAGCGTCCGCTTGGCGAGCTCGACTCCGACGACCGAGCCGGCGTGGTGGTCGTTGAGATAGATCGCGAGCAGTTTCATCCGTTCTCCAGCGTCGACCGACCGGACATCCCTTGAGACTTCCCTCGACGTGCAACCTCAACCCTCGATGGGTGTGACCTAGAGTCTGCACGTGGAGATCGACGAGCCCGACGACCTTTACGGCCTCCCGCTCGAGGAGTTCACGGCCGCGCGCAACGCGCTCGCGAAGTCGCTCGAGGACGAGGGCCGGGCGGACGAGGCGGGCCGCGTCAAGAAGCTGAAGAAGCCGCCGGTGTCGGCGTGGGCGGTCAACCAGCTCGCACGGCAGGAGCCTGCCGAGGTCGCGCGGCTCCTCGACCTGGTGGACCGGCTGAGGGAGGCGCGCTCGGCCGCCGACATCCAGGCCCTCGGCGCCCGGCGCAGGGAGCTCGTCGCGAAGCTGACGCGGCGCGCCGGCGAGCTCGCCGTGGCCGCGGGTCACGCGGCGTCGCAGACGACGCTCCAGCGCGTGACGCAGACGCTCCAGGCG
>JALZEG010000314.1 GCA_030862185.1 Actinomycetota bacterium | reverse complement strand
TCGCCGCGGTCGAGGTCAACATCTCGTGCCCGAACCTCGAAGACCGGAACAACATGTTCGCCCACTCGCCCGACTCGACCGCGGCGGTCGTCTCGGGCGTGAAGAACGCGCTCAAGCGCATGCCGGTGTTCCCCAAGCTCTCGCCGAACGTGACGTCGCTGCCGGAGATCGCCGAGGCGGCGCTCGACGCGGGCGCCGACGGGCTGTCCCTCGTGAACACCGTCTTCGGGATGGCGATCGACGTCGAGACGAGGCGGCCGAAGCTAGCGGGCGTGGTCGGCGGCCTCTCCGGTCCCGCGATCCGTCCGATCGCGGTCCGTGCGATCCACGACGTCCATCGCGCGTGGCCGCACGTGCCGATCATCGGGCAGGGCGGTGTCACGACGGCGTCGGACGCGCTCGAGATGATCCTCGCCGGCGCGTCGGCGGTCGCGGTCGGCACCGGCAACTTCGTCAACCCGCGTGCGTCCGTCGAGGTCGCGCGCGGGATCGGCGAGCACATGGTGCGACACGGCGTCGCGACCGTGAGCGAGCTGGTCGGCGCGGTGAAGCTCGAGGGATGACGTCGACGCTGCGCGCCGCGAACCCGATCTGCGTAGCCCTCGATTTCGACGATCCCGCCCGCGTGCGCGAGATCGCCGGTGTGACGTCCGACCACGTCGGGATCTTCAAGATCGGCCTCACCGCGTACGCGACCGGGGGGCCCGCGCTCGTGCGCGAGCTCGCGGCCCGGCACCCCGTGTTCCTCGACCTGAAGTTCCACGACATCCCGGCGCAGGTCTCGGGCGCGGTACGTGCCGTCGCCGCGACCGGCGCGCAGTACACGACCGTCCACGCGTCCGGAGGGCCCGCGATGGTGGCGGCCGCCGTCGACGCCGCGGGCAACGCCGTCACCGTCCTCGCCGTGACCGTGCTGACGAGCCTCGACGACGGGGCGCTCGACGCGATCGGGATCCACCTCCCCGCGTCGCAGGCGGTCGTGCGGCTCGCGGGCCTCGCGCTCGCGGCCGGCGCGGACGGGCTCGTCTGCTCGCCGCAGGAGGTCGCTGCGCTCCGGTCCGAGTTCGGCGCCCGGCGCGACGGCGGGCCCTTGCTGGTCGTGCCCGGCATCAGGGCCGAGGGAGAGGCGCACGGCGACCAGAGGAGGACGATGTCGGCGACCGAGGCCCTCGCGGCCGGCGCTGACGTCATCGTCGTGGGGCGGCCGATCACCGCGGCCCCCGACCCGGCGGAGGCGGCGAGACGCCTCTTCGAGGAGATCGCGCGGTGAACCCGACCGAGATCATGCAGGTGCTCGAGGGCAGGGGGGCCGTGCTGCACGGGCACTTCGTGCTGTCGTCGGGCCGGCACTCCGACCTGTTCGTGCAGAAGTTCCGCGTGCTGGAGCACCCGCGGCTCGCCCAGCGCTTCGGCGAGTCGATCGCCGAGCTCTTCGGGGAGTTCGACGTCGTCGCCTGCCCCGCGGTGGGCGCCGTGGTGCTCGGGTTCACGACGGCCCTCGCCGGAGGGGCGCGGCTGATCTTCGCCGAACGCTCGGGCGGCGCGATGGAGTTCCGCCGCGGCTTCTACGTCGGCCCGCACGAGAGGGTCCTCGTCGTCGAGGACGTGGTGACGACCGGCGGGTCGGCGCGAGAGGTGGTCGACCTCGCCCGCGCGGCCGGCGGCGCCGTCGTCGGGGTCGGAGCGCTCATCGACCGCAGCGATCCGGAAGATCCCCCCGACCTGACGGTCCCGCTGCGGGCGCTGCTGAAGGTCCCGGCGACGTCGTGGGGTCCCGAGGACTGTCCCCTCTGCGCGCGCGGCGAGCCTCTGGCGGATCCCGGCAGCCGCCGGCTCGCTCGCTGAAAACGGCCTCTGGCCTGGTCGAACGCACCACCGGCGCGTTGCGGGCGCGGGGGGCGGCTGCTACCATCCGCGCCGAGCCGGGAGTCGCCGCGGCGCCTCGCGAGCCGGCCCCTATCTCTTCGCCATCACCGTAAGGAGGAACCTCAGCATGCCCTTGCCACCTCCGCTTACCGAGGAGCAGCGCAGGCAGGCCCTGGAGAAGGCCGCGATCGCCCGGCGCAAGCGGGCCGAGCTGAAGGAGCAGCTCAAGAGCGGCCGGACGAGCCTCAAGGAGCTGCTCGACCGGACCGGCGACGAGGTGGTCGGAAAGATGAAGGTCTCCACCGTGCTCGAGTCGCTCCCCGGCGTGGGCCGGGTCCGCGCCCGGAAGCTCATGGAACGGCTCGACATCTCCGAGTCCCGCCGGATGCGCGGTCTCGGCGCGAAGCAGAAGGAGAACCTCCTGCTCGAATTCTCCCGCAGGTAGCCGCGACGTTGGACTGGCGTCCCGGCGGATCCTCCGGCCGGCTGTTCGTGGTCTCGGGACCTTCCGGCGCCGGCAAGGGGACCGTGGTCCGCGGCGTGCTGGCCCGCCGCCCGGACGTCTTCCTCTCGATCTCCGCGACGACCCGGCCCGCACGGCAGGGCGAGAGGAGCGGCGTCGACTACCACTTCATCCCCGAGGCGGAGTTCCTCGGGATGAGGGACCGGGGCGACTTCCTCGAGTCGGCGGAGGTGTACGGGAACTACTACGGGACGCCGCGGGCTCCGGTCGAGGCGGCGCTCTCCGTCGGCAAGGACGTCCTCTGCGAGCTGGACATCCAGGGGGCCCAGGCGATCAAGCGGGCCGAGCCCCATGCCATCCTCGTCTTCATCGAGCCCCCGAGCCTCGACGAGCTGAAGGTGCGCCTGAGGGGGCGCGGGACCGAGGACCACGACATGCTCGCGAAGCGGCTGCGGGCGGCCTACGACGAGGTCAAGGTCAAGGGCATCTACGACCACATCGTCGTCAACGACCAGGTGGAGAGGGCCGTGGAGCACCTGCTCCGTATAATGAACGGCTCACGCAAATCGAAAGGACCCCCCCAATGATCGAGCCCAAGATCGAGACTCTCCTGACGGAGGTGGACTCGAAGTACACCCTGGTCATCCTGGCGGCCAAACGCAGCCGCCAGATCAACGCCTACTTCAGCCAGCTCGGCGAGGGCGTTGCCGAGCACACGCCCCCGCAGGTGCCGCTGTCGCCGGACAAGGCCCCCAAGGCCCTGTCGATCGCGCTGCAGGAGATCTCGGGAGGCTCCGTCGCCTACGAGCGCACCGCCGACGGGATCAAGTAGCCACCCCTGATCCCAATGGACGCCTCGGACCTGGGCCCGGCCGCTCAGGGCAAGAAGGTCCTCGTCTGCGTCACCGGCGGCATCGCCGCCTACAAGGTCCCGTTCGTCGTGCGCGCTCTCGCGGAGCTCGGCGCCGACGTCCGCGTGGTGATGACGCGCTCGGCGGCGCGGTTCGTCGGTGAGCAGACGTTCGCCGCGCTCTCGGGCAACGACGTCTACACGGAGCTGTTCGGCGCGCGGGGTGGGCGGGGAGGAAGCGTGCCGCACGTCGAGCTGGCGCGCTCGGCCGACCTCGTCGTCGTCGCGCCGGCGACGGCGAACTCCCTGGCGAAGATGGCGCTCGGGCTCGCCGACGACCTCTTCGGCAACGTCATGCTGACCGTCCGCTGCCCGATCCTCGTCGCGCCGGCGATGCACACCGAGATGTGGGAGCACGCCGCGACGCAGGAGCACATGGCGGTGCTGCGGGCGCGCGGCGTCCAGGTCGTCGGGCCGGAGTCGGGGGCTCTGTCGTCCGGCGACACCGGGCCGGGCCGCATGTCGGAACCGGACGCGATCGTGACGGCCGCGCTGCGGCTCCTGGAGCGCGCCGGCGAGCTGGAGGGCCGCCGGATCCTGGTGACGGCCGGCGGGACGCAGGAGCCCATCGACCCCGTGCGCTTCATCGGGAACCGTTCGTCGGGGCTCATGGGCTACCTGATCGCGGAGGAGGCGCAGCGGCGCGGCGCGAAGGTGACGCTGGTGTCGGGGCCGACGAACCTCGTCGTGCCCGCAGGTGTCGACCTGGTACGCGTGAAGACGGCGCAGGAGATGCGCGACGCGGTGTTCGCCG
>JALZEG010000313.1 GCA_030862185.1 Actinomycetota bacterium | reverse complement strand
GTGGGTCGCCAGGGAATCGAACCCTGAACCTACGGATTAAGAGTCCGTTGCTCTGCCAATTGAGCTAGCGACCCGCCGGGCAGGATACCAATGCCCTCCGGGGCGAGGAACTGGGGCGACCGACCGGATTCGAACCGGCGACATCCTGGACCACAACCAGGTGCTCTAACCATGCTGAGCTACGGCCGCCATGTGGCTCCCCAAGCCTACAGTGGGCCCGGTCGACGGAGAAGCTACGGCGCGAACACCTGTAGCTCTGCGGCCCTCACCTTGTTGCCCTGGTGCTGGTTCTGGGCGAGCTGCAGCGGGCTCGTCCCCGTGGGACAGTGCGACTCGCTCGTCGGATCGTTGTCCCGTTCGCCCTGGAATGCCGGCGTTCCCGTGCACTGGTTGTGCAGGACGACGAAGCGCACGTGCGTCGCCGTCACGTTCGGGATGTCGAAAGCCCGCATTATCAGGTGCGGGGCCTTCGGTCGCGGCGCGATCGCGGGGAACGCCTTCCTCCGGCTTCGATAGACGCGGCGGAAGTCGCCCGGCTCGGCGCAGTCGCCCTTCGCCTTCGCGGTACAGACCTCGAGCGCGAACTGGCGCAGCGCGGAGAACCGGTTCTGGGAGCCGCTGTCGCCGACCTGGCTGGGGTCTGCCGGCCGCAGCATCGCGCTCACGTGGACCTTGCCGATCCGGTGCTTGCCGCCGGCCAGGTTCACGATCACGTAACGGCCGCGCACGTCGGCCGGGCCGCTGGCGGTTCCGACGTTGGTGAGCGACGCCCAGTTCGTGGCCTCGGTGTCGTCGATCAGCTTGTCGAGGTTGACGCCGTCGCCGGTCGCCTTGGCGCCCTTCCACTTCGACGCGAGGTTGGGCCTCATCCGCACCGTTATCTGCTTCGTGGCCTTGCGGACCTGCCGGACGAACCGGACCATCCCGTAGCCGTTGGCCCGTGCCACGAAGTGGTATCGGCCGGGCGCGAGCTCGACGCGGCTCCCGAGGTCGGTGTTCCCGTCGGTGTCGGCCACCGGCATCGTCCGGGCCTCGTAGTCGCCGACGAAGAACGCCACCTTGCGCGGGTCCGGGCCCCCGTCACCGACCGCTCGAAAGGTGACCTTCGTCGAAGTGCCGTGCAGCGGTGCGAAGCTCGGGATCGGGTCGGGGTCGGAGTTGCCGTTGCTCGACACGTCCTTTCCCAGTCCGGTGTTCGCGAAGACGCGCCACAACAGGTCCCGATTGGCGCCCTTGAAGCGCATCTTGTCGGCCGCGAGATACGCGTCGCGCGAGTCGACCATGCTGACGCTCGACTGCATGAGCAGGAACGCGTCGAAGACGATCTGGATCCACCGGCGGTTGCCGGGGCACCGGCTCGGCCGCCGCTCGCCGTCGGCGCACAGGCGCTGGAGCCTCACGTCGCTCGACGGGAAAAGGCGGTCGTACTTGAAGTTCAGCGCGCGTCTGAGGTCGTAGTTGATCGCGCTCCAGATCTCGCCGTCGGCGTGGACCTGCGGCCCGGTGATGTCGTAGCCGACGTTCGAGTAGTTGAGCGGTGAGTAGTTCATCCCGTAGTTGCGGATCGCCGACTTCGTGTCTCCGGTCACGTACGAGCCGACGGCGAAGGAGTTGCCCTCGGTCACGACGTCGTACTCGTTCATGTACTCGACCGCGACGAGGTCGGACCACGACTCGCCCATGGCTCCGGCCTGGGGGCCGGACAGCCCCGAGTCCGGGCCCGCGACCATCCGGTTCGAGATCGCGTGCGTGTACTCGTGGCCGATCACCGCCATGTCGAAGTCGCCGTCGACGCAGACCGAGTAGAACGCGCCGGCGATGGGCTGCCACAGGTACATGTTCGTGATCGGCGGAACGCCGTCGTTCGGCGTTATCTGGTTCGCGTTGTCGCGGCCCAGATACGTCGGCCCCCCTCCGGACAGCGCGCCGGCCTGCGCGTTGCCGATCTCCGGGTCCTGCTCCTCGCCGGCGAACTGCTCCTCGTCGCGGTGGTTGACCATCTGCATGTTGTACGCCTCCTCGGTGAAACCGAGGTGGTAGGCCCAGTCGTGCATGCGGTTGTGCATGACGAACAGGTTCGAGATCGCGGCGTCGATGTCGTTGCGCTGCGGCGACCCGATGGACCCGTAGTCGCACTTCGACTCGTACCACTGGTTCGTCCACGGATACGACCAGTTCCGGTCGGGGGATATCGGGCGGTACTGCTCGGCCGGCGTCAACGGGCTCAGCCAGGCCTCGCCCGCTATCGCGGCGTTCCCCCACGTCGTGAACGTCGACCGCCCCGATCGCACCTCGGCGTCCCACGGTCCCGGGAGTTCAGGGTGCGCGACCGTGGTCTCGCAGCCCTTGCCCTTGTTCCAGCACCACATCCGGCGGGTGTCCTTCGACGAGTAGTCGAGCGGCGGGTTCGCGGGGAAGACGCTCCACTGCGGGTTGTCCGGCGCCAGGAAGTGCAGACGGCTCTGCCGCCAGTAGACCTCGCCGGTGCGCGCGTCGACGAAGTGCGTCCATGCCTCCGGGTGCTCACGGCCGAGGTCGTTGTTGATCAGGAGGGTCTCGTAGACGAGCTCGACGCCGTCGCGCGGGGTCGGCAGCGCGCGGATCCGGACCCGCCCCGGCTCCGAGATGCCGCGCACGTCGAGGACGGTCCACGACCGGTCTCTCGTCACCCCGGAGACGGCGTCCGTGCCGATGGTCCAGCCGACGTCGCGCGCGGCCGCGACGAACGCCTGCTCCGGAGAGAGCGTCGCCTCCCCGGGGTCGTTCCCGTCGCCGGCCGCCGAAGACGACACGTACGCGAGCTTCCCTCCGGGAGCGATGCCGAGCGTGATCAATCCGTCGTGCGCGGCCGCGAGATCACCGAAGGTCTGCCGGAACAGCACCACGTGGGCACCGTTTCCGAGCGGCAGCACGTTGATCAGCTCGAGGTTCCGCAGACTCTCGTCCGTCAGGCGGAACAGAGCGGCATGCTCCTCGATCCAGCGCCGCGCGGCGATGCCCGGGTCGCCGGTGAGCCCTTGGTCGAGATACCCGAGGTGGTCGATCAACGAGATCGGCGTCCCGAACCGGTTCCAGCGCGCGCTCCCGCCGAGCTCGCGCACGATCCGTCTCGCGGCGCGGCTCGGCGCCACGGACCCTCGACGCGCGTCGTAGTCCGCCGGC
>JALZEG010000304.1 GCA_030862185.1 Actinomycetota bacterium | reverse complement strand
CCGGGCTCGGGCGACGACTAGGTCTAGGCCCCCGCTCGCTCCGCCAGCTTCACCGTATTGCTCAACAGCATCGCGATCGTCATCGGCCCCACTCCGCCGGGGACCGGCGTTATCGCGCCCGCCAGCTCCGACGCCGCCGCGAAGTCGACGTCGCCCACCAGGCCGCTCTCGGTCCGGTTGATGCCCACGTCGATGACGGTCGCCCCGGGGGCGATCATCGGTCCGGTTATGGCCTGAGCGCGGCCGATCGCGGCGACGAGTATGTCGGCGCGCTTCGTGTGCGACGCGAGGTCGCGCGTGCCCGTGTGGCACAACGTCACCGTCGCGTTCGCGCCCGCGGCCTTCTGCACCAGCAGCGCGGCGAGGGGCTTACCGACGATGTTGGAGCGGCCGACGATCACGACCTCGGCCCCCGCGGTCTCGATGCCGGAGCGGACGAGCATCTCCTGGATCCCCGCGGGGGTCGCCGGCGCGACGACGTGGTCGCCGGTGACGAGACGGCCGAGGTTGCAGGGATGGAACCCGTCGGCGTCCTTGGCGGGCAGCACCGCGTTCAGCACGGTCTCCTCATCGACGTGTTCCGGAAGAGGGAGCTGCACGAGGATGCCGTGGACGGCCGGGTCCTCGTTGAGCTGGGCGAGGAGGTCGAGGAGGTCCTGCTGCGGCGTGCTCGCGTCGAGGTCATGGTCCCATGCCTTGATCCCTACCTCCGCGCATGCTTTGCGCTTCGACGCGACGTAGACCTTCGACGCGGGATCCTCGCCGACCAGCACCGTCGCGAGACCCGGCACGATGTCCCGTTCACCGAGCGCGGCGACGCGCTTGCCGACCTCCGCGCGCACTTCGGCTGCAATGGCCTTCCCGTCGATGATCTTCGCCGTCACGTGTCCTCCTAGTGCCGGAAGTGCCTACGCCCCGTGAATACCATCGGGATCCCGTGCTCGTCCGCGGCTGCGATGACCTCGTCGTCCCGCACGGATCCGCCGGGCTGGACTACGGCGACGGCTCCCGACGCCACCGCCGCGTCGAGGCCGTCGCGGAACGGGAAGAACGCGTCGGACGCGCACACCGTTCCGGCCGCACGCTCTCCGGCCCGCCGGGCCGCCAGCTCCGTCGACTCGACGCGGCTCATCTGGCCGGCGCCCACGCCCACGGCCATCCCGTCCTTCGCCAGCACGATCGCGTTCGACTTCACGTGCTTCGCGACGACCCACGCGAACCTGAGGTCACGCCACTGCTCTTGCGTCGGCTCGGCCTTCGTCACGACCTTCGCGTCCTCCGCGAGGTCGCGCGGGTCCGGCGTCTGCAGCAGGAAGCCGCCGGCGACGCGGCGGACGTCGAGCTCCGGCATCGAATAGCCGCCCGCCTTCAGGATCCGGAGGTTCTTCTTCGCGGTCAGGACCTCGAGCGCGCCGTCGTCGAACGCCGGTGCGATCACGACCTCGAGGAAGATCTTCGCCATCTCCTCGGCCGTCGCGCGGTCGCACGTCTTCGTCAGCGCGACGATCCCGCCGAACGCGGAGGTGGTGTCGCACTCGAACGCGCGCCGGAACGCGTCTGCGAGGTCGTCCGCGACCGCGACGCCGCAGGGGTTCGAGTGCTTGATGATTGCGGCCCCCGCGCCCTCGAGGTCCTGCGCGAGCTTCCACGCCGCGTTGGCGTCGAGGAGGTTGTTGTACGAGAGGTCCTTACCGTGGAGCTGCTCGGCGGCCGCGAGCCCCGTCGGGGTGCCGCGGTTGGCGTAGAAGGCCGCCGACTGGTGCGAGTTCTCCCCGTAGCGCAGGTCCATGACCTTCGTCCCGGCCAGCAGCACGCGCTCGGGGAACAGGTCGTGTTCGATCGTGACGAGGTAGGACGCGATCGCGGCGTCGTACGCGCCGGTGTGCTGGAAGGCCTCGAGGGCCAGGCGACGCCGCGTCTCGAGCGAGACCGACCCGCTTTCGGCCAGCTCCTCGAGGATCGACGCGTAGCGCGCAGGATTCACCACGACTGCGACCGAGTGGAAGTTCTTCGCCGCGGCCCTCACCATCGCGGGTCCGCCGACGTCGATCTGCTCGATCGCGTCCTCCTCCGTCACCGCCGGATGCGCGACCGTCCGCTCGAACGGGTAGAGGTTGCAGACGACTAGATCGATCGGCTCGATCCCCTGCTGCGCGAGCTGTTCGACGTGCGCGCTCTTGCGCCGGTCCGCCAGGATCCCGCCGTGGATCTTGGGGTGCAGCGTCTTCACGCGCCCGTCGAGGATCTCCGGAGCCCCGGTGACGTCCGGCACGGGGGTCGCGGGAACGCCCGCCTCGGCCAGCGCCTTGGCGGTCCCGCCCGACGAGACGATCGAGACGCCGCGGTCCGCCAGGGCGCGCGCGAAGTCGACGATCCCGGCCTTGTCGGAGACGCTGATCAGCGCCCGGCGAACCTCCACGCCGGGCATCCTATTTCGTGGCGCATCGCCCAGGCGATGCGTCGGGTCAACGTCCGTCGAGAACGGCGCGGCCCTCCAGCACCAGCCGGCACGCCTCTGCCAGCATCCCGTGCTCCACCGACTTGATGCGGTCGTGCAGCGTCGCCTCGGTGTCGTCGGTCTCGATCGGGACCTCCCGCTGGAGGATCGGGGGGCCGTGGTCGACCTCGTCGTCGACGAAGTGCACGGTCGAGCCCGTCACGGGCGCGCCGTCCTCGAGCGCGTCCCGCACCGCGTGCGCCCCCGGGTATGCGGGGAGCAACGACGGGTGGAGGTTGATCAACCGGCCGGAGTACGCGTGGACGAAAACCGGCGAGAGGATCCTCATGAAACCCGCGGAGACGACGAGGTCGGGGTCGAACTTGGAGGTGAGCTCGAGGAGGTCCGCGCTCCACTCCTCGCGGCTCGCGTACCCGCTCGGATCGAGGACGGCGGTGTCGATCCCCTCCGTTCGTGCGATCTCGAGACCCTCGCAGGGCCGGTCGGCGAGGACGGCGACGACCTCACCGGGGACGTCGCCGGCGCGGCAGGCGCGCACGAGCGCGTGCATGTTCGACCCGGCCCCCGAGATGAGCACGACGATCCGCCCCGCCATGGTTCCAGCCTAGCCCGCGGCCCGGCCGCGCGGCCGTAGGCTCGTCGTCGTGATGTGGCAGGAGCCGGTGCGCGGCGGGTATCCGGAGTGGGAGCTCCTCGGCCTCTCGGGGCTCGAGCTCATGCAGACGTTTCTCAAGCGCGGCGGGCCTGCGCCGCCGATCAGCCATCTGATGGGCATGGTGCCGGTCGTCATGGACTACGGCGACGTCGTGTTCACGATGCCGGCGAGCGGCTGGCTCCTCAGCCCTCCCGGCTTCATCCAGGGCGGCGTGCTCGCGACCCTCGCCGACGCGCCGCTCGGGTGCGCGGTCCACACCGCGCTGCCTCCGGCGACCCCGTACACGACGTCGGAGATGTCGATGACGTTCATACGGCCGGTGACGGAGGACAGCGGCACGTTGACCGCACACGGCCGGCTGATCCACGCGGGGCGGTCGATGGCGTTGTCCGAGGTGTCGGTCAGCGACGGCACGGACAGGCTCGTCGCGCACGGCACGTCGCGCTGCTTCGTCTTCGAGCAGCTCTCCCCGGCGCCCGAGCCGCCCGACTCGATCCCGCCGTACGACGCCCCGCAGCACGACACGCCGGATCCCTACCTGCGGCCGGTCGAGGGCGACACCCTCCCGCCGGACGTCTGGAAGGAACGGTCGGGGCTCGACGTGCTGCAAGCCTGCATCGACCGCGAGCTGCCGGCGCCGCCGATCTACTACCTGACGGGGATGCGCCCGGTCGAGGCGACCGAGGGGGCCGCCACGTTCGTGATGCCTGCGACGGAGTGGCTGAACAGCCCGTTGGCGCGCGTGCAGGGCGGCGCCATCGGGTGGCTGGCGGACTCGGCGCTGTCGTGCGCGGCGCAGACCGTCGTGCCCGCCGGGACGACCTACCTGACGCTCGACCTGAAGGTGAATTTCCTGCGGCCGGTCACGGCGGACGGGAAGGACCTGACGGCGTACGGAAAGGTGGTGCACCGCGGCCGCACGCTGGCGATAGCGAACGCGGACGTCGTGAACGCCGAGAGGAAAAAGGTGGCGTTCGCGACGGGGACGGTGATGCTGCGCCCCGCGTGACACGCTGCCTGTTACCGCTCCGAGTTCTTGGCGACGATGACCGCAAGACCTGCAGCGAGTAGCAATAGGAAATTGTCGCGAAAGTCATCCCACACGTAAGCGAGTGGTCCGTCGATCTGCTCGGCCACGGTTAAGCAAGCCGCTCCTGCCGCGGAGAAAGCAACGACGCGGAGGCCACTCGGAGAAATCCGAATCAAGGGCCTCTTCGACTGGGGAGCGTTCACATCGTGCGACGCCGTGTCCTGTGCTTCGTTCTCACCCAACAGATCGTCCAGAAGCGCCTCAAGATCGAGGGTGTCGAGATCTGCGGTCAGCTCCTCGTAAATCTCACTCGTCACGAAACGGGATCTGTCGCCGATCGTGGCAGGCAGCCGCATCGATTCCTTTTCGGCTAGATCGCGTACGGCAGAGGATTGCGCGCTCCAAAAACGGCGCCAGTCAAAGGGGTCGTCGCGCTTAGACAGGGAAGAGAACAGGGAGTTCTGTCGGTCGATGATCTCCTCGAAGACGGATCTGGAGTCGCGCCACGAGGCGTCGTGAATTCTTGGTGAAGTCAGCTCAGGCTGCATGAGTCGAGCGATCGTGTCGACTGATCCGAAATGTTTGCCAATGGTCCCCAAGGCGAAGTCGGGCCAGCCGATTACGTTACTCGTGAGAAAACCGCTCCCGATCACAGTCGTCGTAAGCCCGGGATTGACACGTTCCCAGGCGAGGCGAGATTCGAGGGCAGGGATGGACTCGATCATCCGCTGAAACTCAAGCGGACGTGCCGTCAAACCGATGGAATCGATAGCGTCCCAGAGCCCCGCACGCGTCGTGCCTCGGCTGAAAGACCTCTCCAACGCAGCGAGAGATCGCTGGCTGCGAGCCAAACCTCCGAGGCCAAAGTCGCTCCTGCCAAACCCAAGACGATTGAGATGTCCGCTGAAACTGAAAATGTCGTCGAAACCCACTGGGCGCACTCCGATCCTCAGCCGAATTATAGCGAACGCGTGTTCGAGATCACGGATTCCGTCAGGCCCTCTCCAGGACCTCCAGCAAGCGCGCCACGTCGGTCGCGTCGTTGTAGACGTGCGGCGAGACCCTGATCGAGGTGCCGCGCACGCTCACGTAGACGTTCGCGTCCTTCAGGAGCTCCGGCAGCTTCTCGGGGATCCCCTCCGGCCTCCGCAGGCCCAGCATGTGGCGCGAGCGTGAGGCCCGCGGCGCCACGTCCCAGCCCAGCGACTGCGCTCCCTCCGCCAGCTCGTCCGTCAGCTTCCCGATGTAGTCCTCGATCGAGCCGGCGCCCCACTGCAGCAGCTGCTCCAGCGCCGCGATGCCCATCGGTAGGACGTGGAAGTTCGGACGCTCCCCCATGTCGTACCGCCGCGCCCCCGGAGCGAACGCGTCCGTGTACCGCACCAGCCGGCGAAGTCCTCGGCCCCCGCACGCGTCAACCAGTTGCGCTCCAGCGGCTCCCCCTCGCGCAGGTGGGGCGCGACCCAGCAGTAGCCGAGGCTGAAGGGGCCGAGCATCCACTTGTAGCCGGCGACGACGAGCCAGTCCGGCCGCACCTCCCGCACGTCGAGCGGTCTCACCCCCAGCGACTGCGTCACGTCCACGACCAGCGCGGCCCCCACGGCGCGCGCCGCCTCGCCGACGCGCACGAGGTCGACGACCGTCCCGTCGGTCCAGTGGCAGTTCGGCACGGCGACGATCGCGGTGTCGTCGTCGACGTAGCCGAGCACGGGGCGCGTCCAGTCGTGGTCGCCGGGTCGAGGGACGGTCACGACGGCGGCCTCCGCACGTGCGGCGGCGTCGCGCCACTCGTAGACGTTCGACGGGAACTGCTCGTCGAGCACGACCACGTTCTTCCCGCGCGGGAGCGGGAGGTTCTTCGATGCGAGGGCGATCCCGTAGCTGACGGACGGGACCAGCGCGACACCGTCGGCATCGCCGCCGACGAGCGAGGCGAACCGCTCGCGCGCGACCTCCGCGTCGAAGAAGAAGTGCTCCGGCGCGATCTCCCACGGACGCGCGGTCCTGGCGAGGGCAGCGCGTCCGGCCGCGTCCACGCTTCTCAGCCGGGGGCCGAGGTACGCCGCGTTCAGGTACGTGACATCCTCCGGGATGTCGAACAGGGAGCGCTGCGACTCCATCTACGCCTCCAGTGCGCGCGCCAGGTCCGTTATCGCCTTCGGGTACCGGTACTGCAATCCGCCGTGCTTCCCGTCGAAGAGCACGAGCTCGTGCTCGACCCCGCCGGCCCTCAGCTCCTTGGAGAACGCGACCGCGCCGAGGTCCAGGAAGTATTCGTCCGACCTGCCGGCGTCGAGATAGACGTGGCGCATCGACGCGAGGGCCTCCATCCGCTTCGGCGCGACCCGGACGGGGTCCCACTCGAGCCACCGCTCCCACACCTCCGGGATCAGCCGGCCGGTGTCGACCTCGAACGGGAGGACGGCCTTGCCCGGCTGCGACTCGTCCGGCGAGTAGCAGGCCGCCATAGCGTACGAGTTCATCGGATGGCCGTAGAAGCCGAAGTCGAACCGGTCGGCCGAACGCACCCGCTCCCAGAACACGTCGTACGAGCCGTCGAAGCTGTCGCGCAGGATGCGCGCGGTCTGCGGGAACTCGGGTTGGTAGCAGACCTCGAACAGCGCGTCGCCCGCGTGGGAGGCGAAGCCGCCGAAGACGTCCCGCCGCAGCATCGGGACCATCATCGCCCCGTAGCCCCCGCTGGACTTGCCGGTGATCCCTCGATGGTCGCGGCTCGCGGCGGTGGGATAGCGCGCGTCGACGAACGGCACGACCTCGTCGCCCAGGTAGTCCATGTACGGCCCGGTCGCGGTGGAGTTGACGAACTGCGACCCGCCGTAGGACGTCCACGCGTCGACGAACACGACGACTGCCCGGGGCGCCCCCCCGGCGGCGAACGCGGCGTCGACCCGTTCGACCATCGTGGGCTCGAAGGCGTTGCGCTCGAGCCACATGTCGAGCTGCCCCGTCATCCCCTGGATCACGTAGACGGACGGATACGCCCCGTCGGAGCCGGCGTCGACGCCGGGCGGCAGGTACACGTACAGCGGCCTCCGCGCCGGATCGCCCAGCGGGTTCCCGGCGAGCAGCTCGGACTCGACCGTGAGCTCGTGGAACGTCCCGCGCAGCTCCCGGTTCCACGGAGGGCCGGGAAGGCCTTCGACCTCGCGGAGCGTCAGGACCTGATCTC
>JALZEG010000302.1 GCA_030862185.1 Actinomycetota bacterium | reverse complement strand
CAGGGTACAGGGAGGTCCTTCTTTCGGCGGACATGGTGCTGAACGACGGAGCCGGCCTCGCGATCGCGGGCCGGATCTTCGGGAGGCCGTTCCCGGAGAACCTGAACGGCAGCGACTTCAACCCGGCGCTCCTGGAAGAAGCTGCCGAGCGGGGATGGCCGGTGTACTTCCTGGGGGCGGAGCCGGGCGTCGCGGAGGAGGCGGCGCGGCGGTTGTCGGCTCGCATCGAGGGCCTGCGGATCGTGGGGATCCGTGACGGCTACTTCCCGGCGGCGGAATCGGACGCGGTGGCGCGGGCGATCGCGGCGACCGGGGCGGGGGTGCTGATGGTGGCGATGGGGAACCCGCTCCAGGAGCTGTGGCTGAACCGTTACCTGGAGGCGACGGGCGTTCGGCTCGGCGTCGGAGTGGGGGCGTTCCTGGACTTCTCGGCGGGGGCCGTCCCGAGGGCGCCGGCGTGGATGAACCGGCTGGGGCTGGAATGGGTCTACCGGCTGCTGCAGGAGCCGCGCCGCATGTGGCGCCGTTACGTCCTGGGGAACCCGCTGTTTCTGGCCCGCGTGCTGAGGGCCCGGTTCAGCTCGGGAGGATCGCCGACTCGCTAGCCGCGTCGCCGGGCTGCTGCGCCTCCTGTTCGTCCTGCGCCCTATCGACCGCGTCGGCCACACCATCCGGAAGAACGACGGTTTCCTCGACGCCCAGTTCGGCGCTCGGAGCGGCCTGCTTCGCTCGGGGCGGTGCAGGTTTCCACGGCCGCAGGTTCTGCAAAACCTGCGTGTAGAACTCCTGCGTCGTCGTGAGGACGCTGTCCACGAACGAGCCCTTGCTCGCGTCGCGCTTGACGCCCATGTTCCTGGTCAGCGTCAAGGCGAACTGACGGACCTCCTTCGAGGCATCCGGATAGAGCGTTTCCGGGGTCTCGCGCAGCTTTGCAAGTGACGAAGCGAGGGACTGCCCGCGGCCCAGCCGAGCCTCGACCGTCAGGTTCTCCGGCGCGTCGTGCAACTGGCGCAGGAGCCAGGAGACGCGTCCCTTCGAGCGGCCTTGCCGGGGCGCGCCCAGCCGCGTCGCGACCGACACCTGTCTGGCTCGCAGGTCGGCGGCGATCTCGATCGCTCCCGAGGTATCCGGCACGGCTACCTCCGCGTACAGCACGCCGCGGTTCGCGAGCGACTCCCGCAGTGCCGTCTGACGCGCGGCGGGCGTCCGCTCTTCCTTGGGAAGGACCTGCTTGACGTCCCGCCCCAGCAGCTTGGTCAGCTCGAGGCCGACGTACCGGACGAGGTCGTCCCACCTTGCCGCGACCACGGCGACCTCGTCGTCGTTCTTTCGCAGGGTCCCGTCCCGCGCGCCGTCGCGAACCTTCGTCCATGCCGGGCCCATGCCCTCGAACGTGAGCACTCCGGACCGGCGGTCGCTCATGTACCTGATCAGCTCGTCGAGGATGTACGCCTGGTCCGGATCCGAGACGCCTCGATGCTCCTTCTGCACGACGGCCTCGGTGAGGACGTCCACCCACGACCAGTGATGGAGCGCGACCCGCTTCACCTTCCGGCGATCGACCTCCACCGGGTATTGGGTCGACGACGTGACGTAGTGGTTCGAGATCGACAGCACCGCGTCGACTTGAAGCTCTCTCGCAAGGTCGAGGTAGACGTCGATCTGTGCGGGCTCGAGCGCGGCCGCTCCGACCTTCGTCTCGACGATCGCAGTCCACGTCTTGTTTCCTCGGGCGACCGCGATGATGCCGTCCGGCCGGATCGACCGCCCGGCGAGCTTGAAGGGGACCTCGATGAAGGTCCGGACCTTTCCCTTGTGGGCGCCGAGCGGCTTCAGGAGGGCGTATGCGAATTCCGGGACTGCTCCGATCACTGCGAGCAGGGCCGAGGCCGCCCGCCGCTCCTGCGCCTCGACGCCGGACGCCGACGAGATCGGTATCAGCCTCGCCACCGGCCATTGCTCATCGATCAGCATCCCCGCCCCCTCGTCCCCCGTACCGACAAGCTGCCCTCGAACATAGCGGTGCATGCGGTGCAACGTGCACCACCTGCACCGGTGAAATCCGGGCCCCTAAATTGGTTGCTATCCGCCGTCCCGGGCTCGGGCGCAGGCCAGGGCCTCCTCCAGCGCCTCCGGCGTCAGCGCCGTCAGGAACAGCCGTTCGTTGGTCCGGCCCTCGAAGCGCGGCTGGACCTGGTTCGTGTCCGTCACGTTGTCCCTGATCCTGTAGTCGCGCACGAACGCGGCCACGTCGGCCGCCGTCACGTCGTTGCGCTCCAATTCCTTGCGATCCAGCATGATCTGGTAGCCGCGATTCGACAGGATCAGCGGCTTCTCGGGCGTCACGCGGTCGAAGCGCTTCTCGATGTCGGCGCTCATGTCGCGTGTCTCGATGTCCCAGCCCCCCGACACGTGCGCGTACGGCGTCATCCCGTGGTCCGCCGTCAGGGCGAGGACGTACGAGTCGCGCCCCACGAGCCGGTCGAGCGCGTCGATTATCAGCGGCAGCTGCGCGTCCGTCTCGCGCAGGTTCTCCTGGACCTCCGGCTCGACCATGTTCCAGAAGTGGCCCGCCAGGTCGACCGGCTTGTAGTTGACGTAGAAGAGGTCTGCGACGTCGTCGGTCCCGTAGCCCTCGTTCTCGAGGAGCTCCACTATCTTCTGCGTCTGGAAGATCGACCATGCGGGCGTGAACCGGATCTGGCCGTCGCTAGGGACGAGCGGGTTGTCGAGCCACTGCCCGTCGACTTCGCCGTCGCGCGCGTCGACCGCGGCGATCGCCTCGTCCAGCCCCTCGAGCCCGAGCAGGTACTCCGGCAGCGAGTAGTACTCCTCGTTCGTCCGGAACTCGACGCCGCCGAGCTCGTCGAGCACCGCGTGGTCGTAGTCGCCCTCCGGCAGGTACGCGCCGTGCCCCACCATCCCGAGGTGCCACGCGTCGCGAGCCATCATCCCGACCAGCGGCACGTTGCCGTTCGCCGCGTCCCACAGGTCGCCCAGGGTCTGGGAGCGCAGCCGTTGCGGCGAGCTCTCCTCCCAGGGGTCGACCATCTTCCCCTCGACGCGCATCCTCGTGTCGGTGATGCCGTGCGTGTGCGGGAACGACCCGGTGCCGATCGTCGCGTGCACCGACGGGGTGATCGACGGCGTTGAGCCGACGGTCGCGTCGGTGTAGTCGGTGCCCTCGTCCCGTAGCGCGGCGAGCTCGGGCCAGTCGTCCGGCCACTCCTCGAGGACGTTGTCCCCACCCCCGTCCCAGACGAGCGTGAAGACGAGCTTCGGCACACCGTTCCGTTTGCGCTCGGGCTTGAGGGCCTCCTGCAGGACGCGTCCGTCCCGCTCGGGGAAGTCGTCGAAGCCGAGGAGCTTCGCGTACGTCGGTGCGAGGTCGGCGACGGTGACCGGCCGGTCCACCGAGCGGCCCGAGCGGATGAAGCCCGGCCCGTACAGCACCAGCGGCACGTCCTGGTGGTACGGCCACGGCGACGAGTGCCGAGTGCTGTACTGGTTCGGCGAGTGCTCGACCGCGATCACGTCGCCGGAGCGGTTCGGCACGTAGCCGTTCCACATCCGCTCGAGGATCGCGAGGTCGACGTCGCAGGCGCGGACGAGCTTCTCCTTCGCGCTCGGCCCCTCGTCGGAGGAGCGCAGCAACATGTATCCGCTGCCGGCCACGATCACCAGCAGCGCCACCGCCAGCGGCAGCGCGCGCCTGCGCCGGCGCCGGCGGAACGAGAGCGCGGGCGACGTGCGCGACGGTCGCGAGGAACGAGCGGGCATGGCGCCTACCCTATGGGCAGCCCAGGCTCCCCTTCTCGACGGAGACCACCGTTCCCGCCGGCAGCGTCGTGCAGTCGACGGCGCCGTCGGACCACTTCACCCTCACCTCGGCCGTCACGGCCTTGCCGAACCCCAGATGGACGTAGCCGACCTCGCTCTGACCCTTGAACACGGTCTCGTCGGTGAGCTGGCGCTTCAGCACGCGCTTGCCCATCTTCCACTTCACGACCGCGCCGTACCCGAACGGGTTCTTGCGCGAGCCTTCGAGGTCCACGCCCCCCCAGTTCCCGGCGCGCGACCGGTTGCGCAGCAACACCGTCGGGCCCATCCAGTGGTGGAGGCCGTTCGTCACGAATACGTCGACGCGCCCGTCGCGGTCGTAGTCGGCGACCGTCGCGACCTCCCCGTTTCCGGACTTCGGTCCGCGGAACGAGCCGCCCTCGACGCGGCGGAAGCGACCCTTCTTGCGCACGACGAGGAAGTCCCGCCAGTTCACCGCGTCGTCGTTCGGGTTGTTGCCGGCCGCTCCCTGCACTACGAACGAGTCGAGGTCACCGTCGTTGTCGACGTCGAGCCACGTCCCGGCGCGGCCCTGCCTGAGCCGCGTCTTGAACACCGGGCGCAGGCGGCCCTTCTTGTTCCGGTAGATGCGGAGCTTCTTGCGGCTCGTCAGCTGCAGGTCGATCCAGCCGTCCGCGTTGAAGTCGCCCCAGCTCGCGGCGAGCCACTTCTTGCCGGTGATCTTGCGCAGGTGGACGCGGCGGAACTTCTTCCCCCTCTTGTTCTCGAACGCGTACGTCGGGAGCGGGTAGTGCTGCGTGACGAGGAGGTCGAAGTCGCCGTCACGGTCCCAGTCCGCCCACGACGACGACAGCACGGAGAGCTCGTGCGACAGCCCGACACGCGCCTTGCGATAGTTCTCGCGGCCCTTCTTGAACAGCTCCATGGGGTAGCCGCGGCGCTCGGTCGTGCCGAGGAAGACGTCGAGGTCGCCGTCGTCGTCGTAGTCGACCCAGTTGACGGTGCGGCCGCGCGCCTTCGCGTACCGGATGCGGAACTGACGCGCGCGGTCGCGCAAGGTGCCGCGCTTCTGGATCAGGAGCTGGTTCGGGCCCTCCCCCTGGCCGTTGTCGGCGCCCTGCGTGCAGAGGAGGTCCGGCTTCCCGTCGCCGTTCGCCTCGCCCCACGCGCACTGATGGCGATCCATGTTCTTTCCCTGGAGGTCGGGCGGCTTCGGCATCGAGTCGAACTCGTCCCCGTCGGCGAGGTAGATGCCGGGCTCGCGCCAGTGGCGGCCGAGGAAGAGGTCGGGGTCGCCGTCCCCCTCGAAGTCCGTCCACGCCGCGCCCCAGGTGCGGGCGTTCTGCGCGACGTCCGCGGCGCGGGCGACGTCGCGGAACAGGTACCGCCCCGTCGATTCGGCGGCGCGCTCCTCCGTGCCGAGGGGGTCGGCCTCGAGCGCGAAGCTCGCCGTGACGACGCAGGCGCCGAGGAAGAGGATGCCCGCGGGGAAGAGGACGCGCTGGCGGAACCGACGTCCGTTCAACTCGCCACCTGCCCGGGCTCGCTCGTGTGTCTGGTCGGGGTGCGCCACCACGGGGTGACACGCACGGACGGGGCCGATCGTTCCCACGGCCCCCGCGGCTCTGACGGTACCCTGCCTCCCGTGCCTCCAAAGACAAGTCAAGCTCCCCCAGAGCGCGAAATCGCGGAGTCGTCGTTCGTGATCGCCACCCGGAACCGGCCCGAGGACCTCCTGAAGACGGTCCGGAGCCTCGTGGCCCAGACGGTGCTCCCGGCGGAGCTCGTCGTCGTCGACTCCAGCGACGAGACCCCGACCCGGGCCGAGATCGAAAGCCTCTGCTCGTCCGCCGGGATCAAGCTCGACTACCACCATCCCGCCCCCCGCGGGCTCACCGTCCAGCGCAACGTCGGCATCGACCGGTCGACCGGCGATCCGGTCTTCTTCGTCGACGACGACGTGTGGCTGGACGCCGATTGTCACGAGGAGGTGCTGAAGGAGTACGCGCGCTGGGGACCGGACCTCGGGGGCGTCCGGGCGACCCCCAAGGTGCCGGCGCGCCCGTCACTCGGCACGCGGGTCTACCGGAGGATCTTCGGGATCGGCGGGTGGTGGCCCGAGGCCAGCGGCAAGGTGCGCCCCGGCTTCTACGCGGAGGGCGTCTCCGACTCGGCCGGCGTCCGCAAGCTCGAGTACTTCAACGGGTGGTTCATGTCGTTCCGCCGCGAGGTCTTCGAGCACGAGCGCTTCGACGAGGCGCTCGCCGGCTACGGCTACAAGGAGGACATCGACTTCTCCTACCGGGTGTCGTGGCGGTACACGCTCGTGCAGACCCCGAGGGCCCGCTGCGCGCACCTCAAGAGCGGCGCGTCGCGCCTGAGCTCGCACCAGCTCCAGCGCATGAACCTCGCCAACCAGTTCTACCTGCACCGCAAGCTCATGCCGCAGACGGCCTTCCACAAGGCCGCGCTCTGGTGGGCATGGATCGGGCTGTTCATCCTGAACGCCGGCAAGGCCGTGCAGACGCGCGACCCGGGACTGGTCACGGGGATGGTCGCGGGGGCGTGGGAGCAGGTGCGGGGCCGCGGCCTCGTCGATCCCGCGGCCGAGACCACGCGGTGATGGCGACGGCCGCGCCGCCCGGAGCGAAGCCGCGCGACTACTGGTGGACCGTGCTGGCGACGGACCCCGTCGCGGTGCCGCTCGCCGGCTTCCTGGCGCGCAGGAGGTGGCTCACGCCCGACCAGGTCACCGCGATCGCGCTCGTGTCGGGCCTCGCCGTCGGCGCCGCGTTCGCGACCGGGACGCGGGGCGGGCTGATCGCCGGCGGGATCCTCTTCTACGTTGCGTTCCTCTTCGACTGCGTCGACGGGAAGCTGGCGCGCGCCCTGGGCGTCACGAGCGCGAAGGGCGAGGCCCTCGACCACCTCGCCGACGGCGGCCGGCGCGCGAGCGCGTCGCTCGGGCTCGCGCTGTGGGCGTGGCGCTCCGACGCCGCGGAGCCGGCGGA
>JALZEG010000283.1 GCA_030862185.1 Actinomycetota bacterium | reverse complement strand
CGGTACGCGATCTCGAGCGGCCCCTTCCCCAAGTTGGCCGCCGCGGTCTCGAACCGCACGCAGCGGAGCGCCCCGTTGCGCGCCGTCTCGTCGGGCAGGCAGCCGTTGACCACCACCGGCACGGGGTAGCCGTAGCCGGCGGAGTCGAGGACGCCGGTGAACGGTCCCACGAGGTGCGACGGCGCGAGCGGGACGAGGTTCGGGAGCAGGAGCGCGGGCGACTTGGCCCGGCCGGGCGCGACGAGGCCGAGCACGGCGAGCAGAGCCAGGCAGCACGAAATCAGCGTCTTGCGCACGAGGGATGGGTTAGGCGGGGGCCGGTGGAATCCTCCGCCTCGGCTCAGGTCCGCCGGCGCCAGCAGAACTCGTTCCGCAGCTCGTAGACCTTCGTCCCGCGCAGCCGGATCACGTTGCACGTCCGGTTGTCGCGCTCGTACGACTCGCGGATGTGGTCCTTCGGGTCGATCTGGATCTCGATGACGTAGTCGCCGTCGCGGACGCCGGTGATGTCGACGTACTGACCGGCGACACTCGACGGGTACCACACGACCCCCAGCCACGGCAGCGAGATCGTCTGCTCGGGCCCCCGCGGCCCCTCACGGAGCTCGGCCGCGCAGCTCTGGCGCACGAACGGAACGTGCTGGAACCCCGGGCAGAGGTCGCGCAAGCCGGTGGACGCGACGGGCGGCCCGACCTTTCGCCGGCCGTCGAACCTCCACATCCGCACGACGTAGAAGTCGTCGACCTGGACCTCGCCGCGCACGGGGTCGAACGAGAACGTCCCCGCCGGAAGGTACTCGCCCTCCACGACCTGGTAGACGTTCGTTCCCGTCGGCTCGACGCGCAACGCCAGGCGGAGCGCCGCGAAGTCGAAGTTCGTCAGCTTCGTCAGGAAGCGCAGGCACCTCTGCGCCCCCAGAGCGCGCTCCTCCGGCAGGCAGCCGTCGACCACCGCGGCCTGCGTCGTCGGGTCGTAGTCGGGAAGCTCGCCGGTGACCGGGCCGATCAGCCAAGACGGCGGGTACGCGAAGAGGTTCGGGAGCCGCGCCTCCGGCTCCGCGAGCACCCGGCCGGGCGCGGCCAGGCCGGCTCCGAGGAGCAGACCGACGCAGCACGCCAGGATCCTGCGCACGCGTGTCAGGTTACGCGTGCCGGGGGGCGATTCCTGCCGAATGCCTGGATCGTCCCCCATTGCAGGTCGCGCGATACCGGCGGCGAATCTCCCCGCCATGGCGATCCTGCCCCTCCCGAGAGCGGCGACCGCCGGCGCCCTCGCCGGGTTGCTCATGGCCGCTCTCGCCGGATCCCCCGCGCCCACGGTCTCCCGCAGCCACGCCTCGCACTCGCACGCTCACCGGCTCGACCTGCGGTCGGTGCCGGCGTCTTTCGCCCGGCAAAGCACCGGCGGTGCCGTCCCCCACGCCGGCCGGGCCGTCGCCTTCCATCCGAGTGGACGGGCTCCGTCCGCTGCAGCCCGTCGCGCGGCCCCCGCGTTCGCGCTCCATCCCACGAACCACAACGCGATAGAGCCCACCCTCGGCGTGGACCGGCGTGGGCGCGCGTTCCTCATCGCGACGGACGCGGCGGAGTGGCCGATGTTCCCCAGCGACGCGCTGCGCTCGACGGACCACGGCAAGACGTGGGACGTCGTCACACCGTCGGCCGGCGGCCAGCGCCTCCACAGGAACTCGTCCGATCCTTACCTCCACGTCGACGAGGACACCGGCCGCGTGTTCATGGCCGACTACCTCCCCGTCTGCACCGACCTCTCCTTCACCGACGACGGGGGCGAGTCGTGGACGAGCACCCGGGCGCTGTGCGGGCTCGGCGACCACCAGACGATGTTCACGGGAAGGCCGACGACGAGCTCGACGATCGGCTACGAGAACGTCGTCTACTACTGCGCGATCGACGGCTTCACGGTCGCGGCCGCGGCTGCATCCTGCGCCAAGTCGCTCGACGGAGGCCTCACGTTCGTGCGGACGGGCGAGCCGCCGTTCAGCGACCCCGGTCCGCAGGGACCGGGCTTCCTCTTCGACGGGCAGTGCCTCGGGCTCATCGGGCACGGCACGACCGGACCCGACGGCACCGTCTACGTCCCGCGCAACTGGTGCGGGCAGCCGTTCGTCGCGATCAGCAAGGACGAGGGGCTGTCGTGGGACCGCGTCCAGGTGTCGGACATCGGGGTGGCGAGCGGGGGCGCGAACCTCGACCACGACTCCGCGGTCGCAGTCGACCGCGACGGCAACGTCTTCTACTCATGGGCGGGGCCGGACGGCCTCCCCTACCTATCGGTGTCCCGCGACGGGGGTCGGACGTGGACGAAGCCCTTCGAGATCGGGCCGCCGGGATTGAAGACCGCGACGCTCATCGCGCTGGACGCGACCGGCCGCGGGAAGGTGGCGCTCGCGTACTACGGCTCGACCCACAACGGCCACGGAGAGGGAGCCTGGGACGGCTACGTCATGCTGCTCCCGGACGCGCTCTCGAACGACCCGCTCGTCTACAGCGCGCGCCTCAATCCTCCGGACGACCCGCTCGAAGGATGGTGCGACACCGCGACGTGCCGTGCGGCGCGCGAGTTCGTCGACGTCGCGATAGCGCCCGACGGCGGCGTGTGGGCGCCGTTCATCGACGCGTGCTTCGGCGGCGTCTGCGATCAGGGAGGCCTCGACGCGGGCGTCGCGTACACCCCGGCGATCGGCGAAGCAGTCGTCGGCAGGCTCGCGCCGCCGCGTTAGACGCCGCGGCGCGTCGCGGCCCACTCCAGCAGCTCGTCGCGCGGCAGGAAGTTCACAATCCGGCTGCGATCGATGCCGACAGAGGCCGCCGCCGCCAGGCCGAACCTGAAGTTGGCGAGCTGCCGCGGCGTGTGCGAGTCGGTCCCTATCGAGAAGCGGCAGCCCGACGCGGCCGCGACGGCCAGCAGCTCGCGGTTCAGGTCCTGCCTGTCCGCGTAGGAGTTGAGCTCGACCGCCGTGCCGGTCTCCGCGGCCTCCGCGAACACGCGCGGCCAGTCCGCCGTCAGCCCGACCCGGAAGTTGTAGACGCGGCCCCGCGGGTGTCCGAGCACGTTCACGTGCCGGTTCCGCAGCGCCGCGACGTACCGCTCCGTCTGGTCCTCCTTCACGCGCAGCTTCGAGTGGAACGACCCGACGACTACGTCGAGCGAGTCGAGGGCCGCGTCGTCCAGGTCGACCTCGCCCTGCGGGTTCAGGTTCACCTCGATCGAGCGCAGCACGCGCAGCTTCGAGCCGCGGCCGGACAGGTCGTCGTTCACCGCGTCGATCTCGGCCCCCTGGCGCGCGAGCACCTCCTCGTCGATGCCTCCGGCGATCTTCAGGCCCTTCGAATGGTCGGTGATCGATATGTACTCGTGTCCGAGCGCCTCGGCGGCGTCGGCCATCTCGGCGATCGAGCCGTAGCCGTCGCTGTAGGTCGAGTGCATCTGCAGGTCGCCCTTCAGCTCCGCAGGCCATTCCGGCGCGCGCTCGAGGACCGCGACCGCCTGCGACATCGTCATGAAGTCGTGCCGCAGCGGCGAGGGGGCCGGCCGCCCCGGCGGGTCCTCGATCCAGCCCTCGATGAGGTGCGCGAGCCACGGCCCGACGCGCGGCAGCTCCGACAGCTTCCGGCCCCCCTCGAGCACGGCCTCGGCCTCCTCGTCCCACAGGAACGCCGCCCGCGACGCCTTCTTCAGGGCCCTCTTGCGGTGGTCGGCGTACTCGTCGGCGACGAGCGCGAGGCACTCCGC
>JALZEG010000277.1 GCA_030862185.1 Actinomycetota bacterium | reverse complement strand
CCGACCGCCTGCAGCTCTTCGTCGAGGGCGAGGACGCCGAGGTCGAACAGGGCGCGCGCCTGCTCGTGCTCCGCCGCAGCCTGCGCCAGCAGCTCCACCTGGAGCTCGGCTTCCGCGCCCGTGGCGGTGTCGAACGTCTGGGCCGCGGAGAGGAACGACGTCAACGACTGCTCGAACAGCCGGGCGGCCACCTCGGCCTCGCCGGGCGGCGGCACCGCGGCGATCTGCGCCTGCGCCGCGGTGAGGTCGGTCCTCCACTTGCGGGCGTCCTTCTTCAGGGCGTCCACGTCGGGATCGGTCGCCGCCACGAGGCCCATGTCCTCCGCGACCGGACCGAGCGAGTTCGTGAACGAGCGGACGGTCTCCACGTACTCCTCGAGGGCCCGGCGCGTCTCGGTCCGCTCCCTCGACTTGTTCTGCGCGTCGGCGACCAGCCAGATGGCCACGCCGATCACCACCGCGATCAGCATTCCGCCGATCAAGCGGCCCTCGGTCTTCTTGTACCAGGGGACGTGCTTGCGCCCCGTGTAGACCGGCCGCGGGGCCGCGGCAGGGCGTCGCTGGCCCTGGCTACCCCTGCTCTGGGACTTCTTCTTCCCCTTTATGGCCACGGCGAGCGACTATACCGAAGACTCTCTGCGCTTACGCCTTCTCACCGCCGCGAGCAGGACGATCACGAGCTCGTACAGCGCGTAGAGCGGCACCGACAGGGCCATCATCGTGAACGGGTCCTGGGTGGGCGTGACGAGGGCGCCGAGCAACGCGATCGCGACGATCGCGTAGCGCCGGTGGCGCCGGAGCTGGTCGACGTTGACCACCCCGGCGAGCCCGAGGAAGAACAACAGTAGGGGGAGCTGGAACGTCACGCCGAACGCGATCAGGATCAGCCCGACGAAGTTGAGATACTCCTCGGCCCGAAAGTTCACGTCGATGCTCGACCCGGCGATCGTGACGAGGAACCTGAGGGCGTTCGGCAGCATGTAGTACGCGAACGCGGTTCCGGCGGCGAACAGGAACACCGCCGACAGGACGAAGGGGGCCGCGTAGCGCTTCTCCCTCATCGTCAGCCCCGGCGTGACGAACGCCCAGATCTGGTAGAGCCAGATCGGAGAGGCCACGATCATCCCCCCCATCGACGCGATCTTGAGGCGGATCACCAGGCCCTCGGTCGGCTTGAACGTCTGGAGCTTGCAGCCGAGCTCCCCGAGGAGGTCGCGGTCCAGGGAGCAGAGGGGCTGGCGCAGCGTCTCGAGGATCGGCTCGTAGACCACGAACACGCCGACCGCGGCGACGGCGAACGCGGCCGCGGCGATGATCAAGCGGGTGCGGAGCTCGCCGAGGTGCTCCATCACCGTCATGGTGGTGGTCCGCTGCTTGCGGCGGCGGAAGCGCAGCCAGCGCAGACGGCGGCGGCGCAGGTCCTGGGCGTTCACCGTTCGAGCTCGTCGGGATCGGCCGGCACGGCCTTCGCGGGCTCCGGCGGCTCGGGCTCGTCGGCGTCGGTTGTCGACATCCCCTCGCGGAGCTCGGTCCTCATCTCCGACGACATGCGGCGCATCTCGTTGATCGCCTTGCCGATGTTGCGCGCGATCTCGGGGAGCCGTTGGGGCCCGAAGACCACGAGCGCGATCACGGCGACCGCGAGGATCTCGAGGGGGCCTATCTGAGGCATTCGAGCAGTCTAGAGGCAGGCCCGGCGCAGGCCGGCGGCGTTACGAGCGGCGGTTGCCGAGCAGCTCGTCGAACCAGTCGTCGCCCTTGAGCAGCTCGTGGAACGACAGGAGGTCGTCGTGGTTGATCGGGGGGCCCTGCCGCGACTCCAGGACCTCGGCCGGTACGTGGAACAGCGTGGGGAGCACGCCACCCGACAGCAGCAGGCGCGTGACCCGCTCGTCGGCCGGCTTCTCGACGAAGTCGCCACAGTCGGGGCACGAGAAACCGTAGGTGTTCATCGGACGGCCGGTGCCGATCCGCAGCAGGATGTCCTCGGCGGTGAGGTCAACCTCACCGCATGCGGGACAAGTCGCTTTGATGGTCGTCATATCCGTGCCCTTTGGATGGCCGGTCGGTGTGCTTACGCACTGTTAATCGGCCCGCTCCATCGAAGCTTGAGTTCGATTCGGAGGTCCGCCGGGGGCTCAGGCGCGGGCTGCCTCCTGCCGATGGAAGAACATGGCACTCTTCCGCAGCCGCGGGGACCTGCCGCGCTCCCCCGACAAGTGGCGCCTCGGGCTCGAAGCCGCCTTCAAAGTCAGCGAGATCGCGGCGTCGGCGACCGCGCTCAACCACGCCGTCAGGCAGATGGTCGAGACCGCCGTCGCGCTCATGGAAGCCGAGCAGGGCTCGATCATGCTCCTCGACGACGACGGCGCGAGCCTCGTCCTGGTCGCCTCGAGCGGCCTCCCCGCCGACGTCCCGATCGGCAACCGCGTGCCCGTCGGAGAGAGCGTCGCCGGCCGGGTCCTCGCGACCGGACAGGCGCTGAGGCTCGAGGAGGTCGACGCCGACGAGTACGTCAACTTCGTCCCCAAGGAGCGGGAGATCGCGTCGAGCCTGGTGGTCCCGCTCCGTGTGCAGGGGCGCTCCCTGGGCGTGCTCAGCCTCGCCATCTCGGCCGGCTCCCCTTACCACGAGGACGACCTACGGGTGGCGCAGATGTTCGCCGACCAGGCGGCGGGCCTGATCTACCGGGCCCGGCTGCACGAGCAGGCGGAGCAGCGCTCGTCGGACCTCATGGCGCTCGTGGAGTCGAGCCGCGGGCTGCTGGGCACGCTGGACGTCGACGAGCTGCTCCAGCAGGTGCTCGACGGCGGCTCACGCCTCTCCGGCTCTCGGGAAGGCTTCGCGTGCCTCTTCGACGAGAACGGAGCGATCACCCGGGGCGTCTTCCGCGGGCTCGAGAAGCCGGCGATCAAGAACCTGATCGAGATGCCGGAGGTCCGCGACGCGGTCATCCGCGCGGACGTCGCATGCCTCCAGGAGAAAGACGTGTCGATCGCGGCGGTCGGGTTCAGGACGACGCGCGGGACGCGTGGCCTCGTAGTCACCGTCGCCGACCCGGTCATCCTCGACGGGCGCGACGACCTCCTGCGGGCGTTCGGCCAGCAGGCCGCGTCCGCCGTCAGCTCCGGCGAGCTCTACGCCGAGGTGAACGGCAAGGAGTCGGAGC
>JALZEG010000260.1 GCA_030862185.1 Actinomycetota bacterium | reverse complement strand
CTCCGGCGCCACACGATCGCGGCCGCGGCGGTGGCGACGACGAGCGCTGCGGCCCCCGCGGGCAGCAGGGGGAACCCCGCGGCGTCGTGGCCGCCGATCCCGCGGTCGGCGAGGCTCTCGCGGAGCTTCCCGCCGACGACGACCTCTCCGCGGTACTGCGCGACGCCCGACCCGTAGTCGATCTCCACGGCCACCTCGTACGAACCTTCCCGCGGCGCGCCCGCGCGCCAGGCAACGGGGTACCCCACCCCCGTTCCGGGGACGACCTTGTCCAGGAGGAGGGCGCTCGAGAAGCTCTCTCCGGGCAGCTCGAGCGTGCCGTCTCCCGAGGCGAAACCGTGTCCGACGTTGCGGACGTCCACTTGGAGGTAAGTGCCGTCGGGCCTCGCCACCGCGCCGACGCCTTCGATCTCCAGGACCGGCTCCGCCGGCCCCGGCAGCTCGACCTGAGCGGCTACGACGCGCCGCGTCTGCACCTCGACGGTGGCCGCGAGGCCTTCGCCGTCCCGCCCGTCGCCGCCGCGCGACGGCGTCCAGGCCGCGATCCCTCCGAGGTTGATGCCGGAGGGCGCGCCGGCGGGAACAACGACCCTGAACGGCACCTCACGGACCTCTCCCGGAGCAAGCGTCACCCGCTCGTCGTCGAGCTCGATCCACGCACCCACGGCGCGGGGCCGGACGCCGGACGCGCTGTAGTCGACGCCGCCGAACTGCGCGGTCGTGGCGTCCACGGGGGCGAGCCGCACCCGTACCGGCCGCGCCCCTTGATTGGACACCTCGAGGGCGTCGGCGACGACGTCGCCGGGACGGGCGCGCAGGACGAAGTAGTCCGATCCTTCCGAGAGCGATCCCGAGGCGTCGGGGCGGACGGAGAACTGCATCGCGGCGCTCGCGCCCGACGCCGGCGCGGCCCAAGCGGCGCCGACGAGCATGGCCGCCGTGAGGGCGAGGGTCCTGGAGAGAGGGAGCATCGTGAGAGTCCTTTCGAGGGCGGGGGCCGCTATGAGACCCCCGCCCTTCGTAGGGTTCGTCGCCGTTACGGACCGGTCGAGAGGGTGACGGTGACGTCGCTGCGGTAGGTCTTCGCGTAGATGTTCGCGGGGATGCTGAGCCCGAGCTGGCCCGGGGTGAGCGTGTAGCTGCCCATCCCGTCGCCCGTCGCCGCGCTGGCGATCTTCACCGCGTCCGACGTGCCGTCGGAGTTCGCATCCGCGTCGAGCGTGTACGTTCCCGCGGTCATGCTCGGCAGCCCCGAGCTCGTGGCGTCGATCTTCGACGCGCTCGCGGTCGCCATGGTGAAGCGGCTCGTGCCCAGGGTCTTGCCGCCGGTGACGTAGGCACCGGACGCGTACTCCTTGAAGCTGCTGGCGGAGACGGTGACGTTCCAGCCGACGCCGGTCCCCCTGGCGTCGGTGACGCTGAACGCGTTCATCGTCGCGGTCGTGCTCTGTGCCGCACCGTTCAGGGTGATCCCGCCGAAGTCGCCGGTCGAGATGGCCCCCAGCGTGAGGTCCCCTCCGGTCACCGTTACGTTCGTGTCGTCGGCCTGTGCGACTGACGCCGTGATCGCGAGAGCGACCGCCGACGACAGCAGCACGAGCGCCGCCTTGCGAGTCTTGTTCATGTCGATTCCCTTCGTGACTCTGGTCGAAGATCCGGCCGGCGGCTGGATCTAGTCTCCGGAAGACTTGAACATGGACTCGACGTGATGTGACGCCGGCTGTATAGCGACGAGGGGCTGAATCCGCGGACCCCGCGCGTCCGATTCCTCCCGATTTCGGGAAGCCCCGGGACTAGTCATCACCCCCCGGCCGGGGGTGGTAGTCGATCAGCGCATGCGACGGACGCGCCCCGGCGCGTCCGTCGCGTCCGGGTCCGCCGCGGCCACCGCCTCGAACCATTCGCGAGCCTGCGTGAAGCGGCCTCGCCTCTCCAGCAGATCGGCCAGCGCGTACCACGCGCGCAGGTGGTACTCCTCTGCGTTCTCCGGTTGCAGATCGAGGGCTTCGAGGCGCGCGATCGCCTCGTCGAGCCTGCCCTGGTCGGCCAGCGCCCCCGCGGCCACTATGTTGGCCTCGTAGAAGACCTCCGGGGCCGCGGCGCGCGCCGTCACCTCGTCGCACAGCTCGACCGCGCGGTCGGGCTTGCCCTGTGCCCGGTAGCAGTCGGCCAGGATCGCGTTCTGCTCGGCCGTCCCCGACAGCCTGCGGAACGCGGCGAGCTCGCGCGCCGCCTCCTGCCAGCGACCGGCGCGGTAGTACGCGAGGCCGAGGAGCTCGCGCGGCGCGACCGCGCGCAGCGCCATGTGCTTCGCCTGCTCGGCGAGGCGGATCGCCTCGCCGTAGTCCTCGTCGAGGTACGCCGCGGCCGCGTCGGCGAAGACCTTGACGAGCAGGTCGCCCTTGCCGGGCCGCGCCGTGGCGCGGAGCTCCTTCGTGACGTCGTCGGAGAGGTGCACCGGCTCCCTCGTCGGGGTTCGCCGCCGGCGGCCGAGCTCCGACACGCGGGCCGGCCGGGCGCGGCGAGGCGGGGGCTTCGAGGTCATGGGCGACAGCGTACGAGCCGGAAATGCAAGAAGCCCCCTTGCGGGGGCTTCTCGTGAGAAAAAATCCGGCGGCGTCCTACTCTCCCACCCCGTCGCCAGGGCAGTACCATCGGCGCTGGAGGGCTTAACTTCTGGGTTCGGAATGGGACCAGGTGTGACCCCTCCGCCATAGCCACCGGAAACCTTTATTCGTTTGTCAGATAACCCTGGAACCTCCAGAGCGAGCGCGAGCAAAACCAAGCCCTCGGCCTATTAGTACCGGTCGCCTGAACACATTGCTGTGCTTACAGCTCCGGCCTATCAACCTTGTCGTCTAGCAAGGGGCCTTACCCGGTTAACCCGGTGGGAGACCTAATCTTGGAGTCGGCTTCGCACTTAGATGCTTTCAGCGCTTATCCGATCCGCATGTAGCTAAACAGCGTGCCCTTGGCAGAACAACTGTCACACTAGAGATGCGTCCGTCCCGGTCCTCTCGTACTAGGGACAGCTCTCCTCAAGTCTCCTACGCCCGCGGAGGATAGGGACCGACACATTTGTTACCGCCGATCTGCAAGTGATCGGGGGCCAGGTCATTTCTGCCTGGCTCTGCATGTCGCCATGCAGGTCGGACCATATCTTCACAATCTCCTAGCTAATTGTGTTCGGCATATGGTCTCTGAGGATTCTGGATGCCTCCATCCGGTGGATCCTTCGGTATCTGCCTCCTCCATTCATGGAGCAGGCCTCGTCCCGAAGGGACCGGAAGCCTTCCAAGCTCAGGTGCTTGCCC
>JALZEG010000254.1 GCA_030862185.1 Actinomycetota bacterium | reverse complement strand
TCGACGCGGAGACGCCCTCCGGCTCGGTCCCCCTCGAGGTCACCGGGCTGGTGGGGGGGCCGGGCATCTCCCTCCTGAACGGCGGCGACGTCGGGACGATGGCGTTGCCCGCCGCGCAGGAGGCCTTCGAGAAACGCGGCCGCGTCGACTCGATCTACGTCGTGGTCGAGGAGGACGCGTCCGCGGGCGACGTGGAGGACGGCGTCGAGGCCGCGCTCGGCGGCGCGGCGATCGTCGGACCTCCCGGCGAGAGGGGAGAGGCGTTCGAGAGGACGTTCGAGAGCATCGCGGCCCTCACGTCTCTCGCGGGTGCGGTGTCGCTGTTCGTCGCGCTGTTCGTCGTCTACAACACGATGTCGATCGCGCTGGCGGAGCGCAGGCGCGAGATCTCGATGGCGATCGCGCTCGGCGCGAAGCGCGTGCAGCTGTTCTCCGCGTTCCTCGGCGAGGCGGGCCTGCTCGGAACCGTCGCGTCCGTCGGCGGGGTCGCGGCCGGGATCGTCCTCGCGCGGGTGCTGGTGGGGCGCGCGGTCGACCAGTTCGCCGCGGTCGGAATCAGGACTACGGGGCCGCTGCAGGTCGAGGCGTGGCACGTGCTGCTCGGCCTCGGTGCCGGGATCGCGGTGTCGCTCGCCGGCGCGTTCCTGCCGGCGCGCCGGATCATGAAGGTCGCGCCGGTCGAGGCGCTGCGTCCGGAGGCGGGGCTCGAGTGGGCGAGGACTCGCCGCGGCGCGCTCGGCCCCGCCGCTTCCGTGGGTCTCGGAGTGGCCGGCGTCGTCGCGTGCCTCGGGGGCATGGCGCTCTACATCGAGACGGGCGCCTATCTCGTAGCAGTCGTCGCGCTCGCGGCCGGGCTCGGCGGCGTCACCTCGATGCTGCCGGTCGTGGTGCCGCTCGCGGTCCGGATCCTGCAGCCCGTCTTCGCCCGGCTCTTCGGGACGACCGGCCGACTTGCCGCCGACGGCCTCGCGAAGAACCCCGGCCGCACGTCGGTGACGGTCGGGTCGCTCGTCCTGACGCTGGGGCTCGTCATCGGCGTCGGCGGCGCGGTCCAGTCGTTCGACGCGCAGTTCCGCGACTTCGCCCGCCACTGGTACAGCCAGCCGCTGTACGTGCAGACGAACTCGTACACGGGAGGAGTGGAGTCCGACCAGCCGCTGTCGGGCCGGTTCGTCGAGGCACTCGAGCGCGTCGAGGGCGTCGACAACATCCTGCCGTTCCGCTACGCGAACCTGACGGCGGACGGGCAGCAGGTGATCGCGTACGTCCACCCGACGCGCGGCGAGGCGCGCGCTGACGCGCTCGAAGGTCTGGCGGTCGGCGACGTCGACTCGGAGCCGCTCGTCCGCGCGTTGGAGCGCGGCGAGGTCGTCGTGGCGGAGCAGATGGCGCGGCGGCGCGAGCTCGAGATCGGCGACAGGATCGGCGTCGCGACGCCCCAGGGCGTGAAGGACTTCGTCGTCGGCGGGTTCTTCAACGACCTGGCGTCGTTCGACTCGATGTACCTGGCGGCGGAGACGTACCGGCGCCACTGGCACGACGACCGCGCCGACGCGTTCGGCGTCGATCCCCTGCCCGGCGCGTCGATCGCCGACGTCGAGCGCGGGCTCGAGGAGACGGTAGAGGCCGAGGGGATGCCCGCACGCGTGATCCGCAAGGAGGAGCAGATCGAGGACATCTCGGCGACGGTGGACCAGATCTTCTCGATCGCGGAGGGCATCCAGCTCGCGGCCCTGCTGGTCGCGTTCCTGACCATCGTCAACACGATGTTCACCGCGGTCATCGAGCGCCGGTGGGAGTTCGGCTTGCAGCAGGCGATCGGGATGGGGCGCCGCCAGCTCGGGTGGACCGTGGTCCTGGAGGCGGCCGGGATCGGGATCGTCGGCGGCGCCGGCGCGATCGTCCTCGGATCGGGGCTCGGCGTGCTGATGCTGCTCAGCATGAACTTCCTCTACGCGTTCGACATCCCGTACCTGCCCCCGTGGGAGCTGTTCGGGTTGGCCGTCGTGGCCGGGACCGCGATAGCCGCGGTCTCCGCGGTGTACCCGCGCAGGCTCGCGACGAGACTGCAGATCGTGGAATGTCTCCGCTACGAGTAGCGCGCTCCGGCCGGGGCCGGTCGCGACACCTGCCCGTCCTCGTCGCCGGATGTCTCGGCGCGGCGGCCGCGTACGCCGCGCTCGGCCTCCTGCCGGCGGTGCGCCACGAGGTGGGGCCCGCGACGCTCGAGGCCGCGCTCGCGCCCGGCGCGGGCCGGACGGTCCTGCGGATCC
>JALZEG010000248.1 GCA_030862185.1 Actinomycetota bacterium | reverse complement strand
GGTAGAGGATGGCTCCTCCCATCGCGATCGCGACCGCCGCCCGGATGTACCCGAACGGCTCCCCCAGCAGTGCGACCAGAACGGCGCCGACGAGAATCGGCCCTGGACGGAGGCGGCTCACTCCGTTTCTCCACAGCGGAATCCACAGCAGTGGATAAACCACATCTTTGTGATTTGGGGCGTTAGTGCCACTGGGTGGCCACTACGAACGAGACCGAGATCAGCCCCAGCCCGTACCACAGCACCCACGCCTGGTTCTCGACCGGAAAGAGGCCGAGGTAGTTGGAGATGATGATCGCCACGCCCGTCAGCAGCAGCGTGAAGAACAGCGCGGCCACCCACGTGGGGGAGACCTTCGGCTTCGTCTTCGGGGGCGGCTGGCGAGTGACGCGTTTGGACTTGCTCTTCGGCATAGATCGAGAATGGTAATCGCTTGGCCGATACTTCCTCTATGAGCTGGCTCCGCATCACCGGAAAGCTCCTGATCTCCGTCGGGGCGGGCTTCTTCCTGTTCGTCCTGTGGATCCTCTACGGGACCGGGATGTACACCGCGCGGCAGCAGGACCGGCTCGCGGAGGAGTTCGACCGGCTTCCGGTGTTCCAGCGCGAGACGCCCGAGGGCGAGACTCGCCCGTCCGGCCCCCCGCCCGGCTACGACCCGGCCCCCGGCGCGCCGGTGTTCCGTATGCGGCTGCCGACGATCGAGGAAGACCCGATGATGGTCGTGGAAGGCGTCGGCGTGGACGAGCTGAAGCTCGGGCCCGGGCACTATCCGCAATGCCGGGCGGGCTTCGAGCTCCCCCTCTGCACCAAGTACGACGAGACGTTCCCGGGCGAGAAGGGGCGGATGATCATCTCCGGCCACCGCACGACCTACGGCCAGCCCTTCTGGTCGCTGGACGACATGGAGCGCGGCGACCCCATCCACTTCCAGACGCAGTGGGGGGACTTCACGTACCGGGTGACGGACAAGAAGATCGTCGCGCCCGACTCGACGGCGATCGTCGTCGAGTCGGACAAGGCCGAGGTCGTGTTGACGACATGCAATCCCAGGTTCTCCGACGCGGAGCGCCTGATCGTGTTCGCGGAGCTCGAGGGGAAGCCGGCCCGATGAAGCGTTCGTGGAAGTCGAAGGTCCTGGAGCTGCTGCTGTGGGTCGCGGTCGCCCTCGCGACGGCCGGGGTCCTGATCCTGCTGACGGACGAGATCCTCCCCGCGCCGAACTTCTAGCCTTCGTTGCGCCGCGCGCGAGGATGGTGGCCGTGAAGCTGTTGCTCGTCGACAACTACGACTCGTTCGTATACAACCTCGCCCAGGCTTTCGGGGCCCTCGGGGCCGAGCCCGTCGTCGTCCGCAACGACGCCGCACTCGACGACCTCGTGGGCGAGCGGCCCGACGCCGTCGTCATCTCGCCCGGCCCCGGGACCCCGGCCGACGCCGGCGTCTCCGTCGACGCCGTAAAGGGATTCGCCGGCCGCGTCCCCGTCCTCGGCGTGTGCCTCGGCCACCAGTGCATCGGGGCCGCGTTCGGCGGCGTCGTCGAGCGCGCGAGCGTCGGCCCCATGCACGGCAAGACCTCGCCGATCGAGCACGACGGGTCCGGCGTCTTCGCCGGTCTCCCGTCGCCGTTCGAGGCGACCCGCTACCACTCCCTCGCGATCGCGGACGACGCGTGGCCGGACGAGCTCGAGGTCACGGCGCGCGCGACCGACGGCGTCGTGATGGGTGTCCGGCACCGCGAGCTCGCCATCGAGGGCGTGCAGTTCCACCCCGAGTCGATCCTCACGGACCGCGGCCCCCAGCTACTCGCGAACTTCGTCGCGGCCGCGGGACGTTAAGCGAGAAGAGAGAACAGCCCGAAGAACGCGAGCAGCTCGTCGCCCGGCACGAACGCCCCACCGGGCTGGACGAACAGGACTGCGGAGTCGCCTTCGGACACCGGGGTCCCCGGCGCGGGGTCCTGGTCGCACACGGTCCCCGGCGGCTGGGCGCACGTCCCCTCCTCCTGCGACACCGAGAGGCCGAAGTCGTCCTCGAGGTGCGCCTCGGCCTCGTCCGCGTCCTGCCCGCGCACGTCCGGCATCTCCTGCTCCTCGGGTCCCGTCGAGACCGTGATCGTCACGACGTCGCCCTCCTCCATCGGAGTGCCGGGATCGGGGTCCTGCGCGATGACCTCGCCGGCAGGTGCCGGATCGGCGTCGGTCAAGACGTCGGCGACGAGCCCCAGCCCTTCGATCTCGGCCTCCGCGGACTCCTGCGTCTGTCCCACGACCGAGGGGGCCGGGATCTCCGCGGGGCCGCCGGACACGAACAGCGCGACGGAGTCACCCGGCTCGACGGTGTCGGGCGGCGCCGGGAGCTGGTCGAGGACGGTCCCCTCGGGCTCCTCGCTCTCCTGCGGCGTCACCTGGCCGACCTTCAGGTCGTTCGAGCGGAGGATGTCGCGCGCCTCCTCGAGCAGCTCGCCGCGGACGTCGGGCACCTCGAACGGCTCGGGCCCTGTGGAAACGTAGATCGTGACGGTCGACCCCTCCTCGGCGTCTTCGCCGGGCTCAGGGTCCTGCCGGAAGACGCGGCCCTCCTTCCGGTTGGAGGGACGCTCGTCGACGTCGACGTCGAAGCCGCGGCCCTCCAGCGTCTCGGTCGCGTCCTCCTCGTCCAGCCCGACGACCTTCGGCACGCGCACCTCGTCCCCGCCGCCGAACACGTTGTTCGCGAGGAGCCACGCGCCCAGGCCGAACAGCCCGAGGATCAGCAAGGCCGCGAGGACGTACCAGACCCCCCGGCGCGGCTCGGGCGGCGGCTCGTACTCGGTCTCCGTGCGCTCCAGCACCTGGGTCCCCGTCGCCACCGGCGCGACGACGGTCTGGGTCGCCATCAAAGGCGTCGCGAGGATCTTCTGACCGTTCAGGAACCGCTGCAGATCCTCGCGCATCTCGTGCGCGCTCGAGTAGCGGTTGTCCGGGTTCTTCGCCAGCGCCTTCAGCGTCACCGCGTCGAGCTCGGGCGGGACGTCGGGGTTGACGGTCGACGGGGGGGCCGCGTCCTCGCGCACGTGCTTGTACGCGATCGCGAGCGGAGCGTCCCCGGTGAACGGGGCTCCTCCGGTCAGCATCTCGTACACCACGCAGCCCAGCGAGTAGACGTCGGAGCGGGCGTCGACCGGATTCCCCTGGGCCTGCTCCGGCGAGAGGTAGGCCGCGGTCCCGATGACCATCCCCGTCTGCGTCATCTGGGTCTGCTCGGTGCTGCCGCCGAGGGCGCGGGCGATGCCGAAGTCGGTGACCTTCGTCTGCCCGGCAGAGGTCACCATGATGTTCGTCGGCTTGATGTCCCGGTGGACGAGGCCGGAGGAGTGCGCGCGCTCGAGCGCGGCCGCGACGTCCGACGCGATCTCTGCGGCCCGCTCCGGCATCAGCGCGCCGCTCTCCGCCACGATCTCGCCGAGGGATTTGCCCTCGATGTACTCCATCACGATGTAGTAGGCGCCGTCGTCCGCGCCGTAGTCGTAGAGCGAGACGACGTTCGGGTGGTTGAGGTTCGCGGCCGACTGCGCCTCGCGCTTGAACCGCTCGACGAACGACTTGTCGCGCGACAGGCGCTCGTTGAGGACCTTCACCGCGACCTCGCGGCCGAGCAGCTCGTCGCGGGCGCGGTAGACCTCGGCCATGCCCCCCGAGCCGACGGGCTCGACGACCGCGTAGCGGCCTCCGTACGTGCGGTTGGCGGCGCTCACTCGTCCTCTTTCTCGTCCTTGGTGTGACCGGGGGCGTTCTCCGAGTTGCCGGGACCTTCGCCGCCCTCGGAGTCGTCGTCGTCCTCGTCGGGCTCTTCCTCGACCTTCCCGGTGCTGACGATCAGGGTAACGGTCGCACCCGGCGACACCGCGGTTCCCGGCTCGGGCTCCATCCCCAGCACCTCGTCCTTCTCCACGTCCGCGGGCTGCTCCCGTGGGACCACGACCAGCCCGTGCTCCTCCAGCTCCTTCTCGGCCTCCTTGAACGGCATGCCGGTGAGGTCGGGAAGCTCGTAAGCCTGAGACGCCGAATCGGGCTCCGGAGTTGCGAGGGGTTCTACTCTTTCGTCGCGCCGATCCGCGGCCCGGGCGGGCTCCTCGTCCGGCCTCGTCAGCAACCACGCCCACACCGCCGCGGCACCGACCGCGAGCACCGCGGCCAAGACCAGCACGCGCGTCCCGAGCCGGCGCGGGTCGTACCTGTCTCCGGGGATCGGCCACACCGTCGTCGGCGCCGTCGCAGCCGCCGGCGCGACCTCGACGGTGTCGCCTCCCTCGAGCGCGGCCCCCATGGCGGCGGCGTCGGGCCACCGCCGCGCCGGGTCCTTCGCCGTCGCCCGCGAGACGATCCGGTCGAGCGACTCCGGGACGCCGGGGACGACGGAGCTCGGGGCCGGCACCTCGTCGGAGACGTGCCGCATGGCGACGGAGACCGGCGAGTCGCCGGTGAACGGCACCGCGTTCGTGAGCATCTCGTAGAGCACGATGCCGGCCGAGTAGACGTCGGTCGCCGGCGTCACCGGCGCGCCCGACGCCTGCTCGGGCGCCATGTACTGCGCGCTGCCGAGGACGGAGCCGGTCGCGGTGAGCGTCGTCTCCCCCGACGCCCGGGCGATGCCGAAGTCCGTCACCTTCACGCCGCCGGACTCGTCGACGATCACGTTCGCGGGCTTCACGTCGCGGTGCACGAGGCCCGCCGAGTGCGCGTGCGCGAGCGCGGCGCAGATCTGGACTCCGATCGCGCGGGCGCGCTCCGGCGGGAGACGCCCGTCCTCCCGCAACACGCGCGCGAGGTCGCGGCCCGGCGCGAGCTCCATCACGATGAACCGCGTCGCTTCGTCCTCGCCGTAGTCGAAGACCGAAGCAACGTTCGGGTGCGACAGCGCCGCGGCCGCGCGCGCCTCCCGCTCGAACCGCGCCACGAACCGCTCGTCCTGCGCGAGGTCTTCCTTCAGGAGCTTCACCGCCACGCGTCGCTGCAGCCTCTGGTCGGTCGCGCCGTAGACCGTTCCCATGCCCCCGGCCGCGATCCGTTCCTCGAGGAGGTAGCGCCCTCCGAGGAGGCGTCCGCCTACCATGCGGGGCTGATCGCCCGATCCATCTCCAGCATCTGCTTGGCCAGGGGGGCCGCGATCGCACCTCCAGTCGCCTCGGACCCGGCCGAGCTGCTCTCGACGATCACGGCCACCGCGAGCTGCGGATCCTGCGCCGGCGCGAACGCGATGAACCACGCGTGGGGGCTCTCGCCCGGCACCGTCTGCGCGGTGCCGGTCTTGCCGGCGACGGGAACGCCGTCGATCTGAGCCGCGGTCCCCGTGCCGCTCACGACGACGGCCTGCATCATCTCGTTGACGCGGGCCGCGGTCTCCGCCGACATCGCGCGGCCGAGCGTCTCGGGCGTGAACGGCTCGACGATGCCGCCGCTCGGGTCGATGACCTGGCGCACGAGACGGGGCCGCGGCACGACGCCCTCGTTGGCGACCGTCGCGGCGACGAGCGCCATCTGGAGCGGCGTCGCGGACACGTCCCCCTGACCGATGCCGGCGAAGGCGCGGAACGGGATGTTGTCGTCGCCGACGTCGGGGAACGTGCTCGCCTCCGTGCCTACGTCGAACGGGATCGGCTCGTTGAAGCCGAGCGCCTCGGCGGTCCGCCGTAGCTGCTCGAAGATCTCCATCCCGAGGATGCCGAAGGTCGTGTCGCACGAGACCTCCAGCGCGGTGAAGAGCTCGATCTGCCCGCCGCCCGTGCACGCCGTCCGCGTGAAGTTCATCAGGGTGTCGTCCGTCTGGGGGAGCTCGAGCGCCGTGGGATCGGGGAACGTGCTCCGGGGGTCGTACTCGCCGGACTCGAGGGCGGCCGCCGCGGTCACGACCTTGAACGTCGATCCCGGCGCGAAGCTGCGCGAGGTCGCGCGGCTGATGAGCGGGCTCGTGCGCGAGTCGGGGTCGAGCGTCTGCCGGTAGCGGCGGACCTCCTTCGTGTCGTGCGATGCGAGCGGGTTCGGGTCGAAGGACGGGTTGCTCCACATCGCCCGCACCTCGCCCGTCTGCGGGTTCAGCGCCACGATCGCGCCGTCGCGCCCGGCGAGCAGGTCGCGCGCCGTCTCCTGCAGCTTCGAGTGGATCGTGAGCCGGAGGTCGTCGCCCTGTTCCTCGCCGCCGGTCAGCGTGTCCTCGATGTCCTGCATCGACTTCACGCCGCTGTCCCCCTGGAGCTCGTCGTCGAACGCGGCCTCGAGCCGGGCCTCGCCGTAGACCAGCGACTTGTAGCCGACGACGTGGGCGTACAGCTCGCCCTGGGGGTAGACGCGCTGGAACTTGAACCGCCCCTTCGTCGCCTCGGTGGTGGCGACCAGCTTCCCGTCGTACGTCTCGACGTCGCCGCGCTTGACGGAGTACTCCGCGATCAGAGCCCGGATGTTGTTGGGGTTCGACGCGATGTCCTCGGCGGCCCATATCTGGATGTAGTTGAGCTGCAGAAAGAGCGCGGCGAACGCGAGCAAGAGGCCGATCCCGACCTTGCGGATCTGCGCGGACATCATGGTCGTCCCCCGATCAATATCTCGGCCGTGTGCGCGGGCGGCGGCTCGGCAGTCGTCTGGTCCGAGATCCGCACGAGCAGCGCGACCAGGATGAAGTTCGAGAGGATGCTCGACCCCCCGTACGACATGAACGGCAGCGTGATGCCCGTCAACGGCATCAGCCGCGTGACGCCTCCGAGGATGATGATCGTCTGTAGCCCGAGGATGAACGTGAGGCCCGCGGCGAGCAGCTGCCCGAAGTCGTCGCGCGCCTGCAGCGCGACGCGCAGCCCCCGGCCGACGAGCAGCAGGAACGTGAGCAGCACCGCGACGGTCCCGACCAGGCCCAGCTCCTCGCCCACGACCGCGAAGATGAAGTCGGTCTCCGCGACCGGGATGAGGTCTGGCCGTCCCTGCCCGAGCCCGGTGCCGAACAGGCCGCCGGTCGCGAGCGCGAACAACGACTGCGCGAGCTGGTAGCTCGGGCCCTGGATGAGGTCGGGGTCGAACACGTCGAGCCACACCTGGACGCGGCTCTGGACGTGCGCGAACGCCTGGTAGCCGATGACGGCGCCGGCGACGAACAGCAATGCGCCGAACGCGGTGTAGACGACGCGCGCCGTCGCGACGTACAGCATCAGCAGGAAGATCGAGAAGAACAGCAGGCTCGAGCCGAGGTCGCGCTCGTAGAACATCACCGCGAGCGAGATGCCCCACATTACGAGCAGCGGGCCGAAGTGCTTGAAGTCCGGGACGTGGAAGCCCGCGATCCTCTTCGTCGCGATCGCGAGAAGCTCCTTGTGCTCCGCGAGGTACCCGGCGAAGAACGCCACGAGGCAGATCTTCGACAGCTCCGCCGGCTGGAACTGGAAGCCGCCGATCTTGACCCACAGCCGCGCCCCGTTCACGACCGCGCCGATGGGCGTCATCGGGAGCAGCAGCAGGCCGACGCCGGCGAACCCGAGGATGTACTTGTAGCGGGCGAGCGCACGGTAGTCGCGGACGAGCACGAGCGTCGCGGCGAAGCACGCGAGCCCGACTGCCGTCCACGTCACCTGCGTCGCGCCGAACCCACGCGGCGACAGCCGGTAGATCGAGGCCAATCCGATCGCGTTCAGCCCCGCTACCAGCGGCAGCACCAGCGGGTCGGCCTGCTTCGCGAACCGGCGGGTCACGACGTGCGCGGCGACGTACGCGACGACGACGATCGTGATCAGCGGCATGGCGACCGCGGCCTTGTTGCTGTTGCGCGCGAGCTGGACGAGCGTGAGCGCCCCGGCCCCCACGATCAGCGCGAGCACGAGCAGCGAGAGCTCGCGGTTGCGTCGCAGCGCCGGCTGCGCGCTCACGACTTGCGCCTCTTGCGGTCCGGCTCCTGCTCCTCTTCGGTCGCGTTCTGGATCTCCTCGATCCGGTCTTCGACCGCGCGCACGTAGGCCTGCGCGTCCTCGAGCGAGTCGAATTTCTTCCCCTCCTCGAGGTCGTTCCGGAACGACTCGGGGACGTCCGCCTCCGGGATGTCCGTCGTCTCCTCGGCGTCGGCGAAGCTCGCGCCGGCGATCTCCTCCGGGATCCCCTGGTAGATCGTCACGACCCCGGCGTCGGAGACGCGGACGAACCAGGAGTTCGACAGCACCCACCTGACCGTGAGGAACCCGGCGAGGGCGAGCACGGCGATCACGGCGACGGTCCGGACGAGCGGCCGGACCCAGCGCCTCCCTCCGGCTCCCTCGACCTGTGCCTCCGCCCCGGGCCGGGTGTCGTGCCTAGCCGGGGCCGGAGGAGGGGGGGCCGGGCTCCCATCCTGGCCGTCGTCGCGGACGTGGAGCACGAGGACGGTCACGTTGTCCTCGCCGCCGGCGTCGTTCGCCATCGCGACGAGGCTGTCCGCGGCGGCCTGCGGATCGTCCTCGCGGCCGAGTACCGCTGCGATCTCGGACGGGTCCACCATCGCGGTGAGGCCGTCGGACGTCAGCAGGATCTTGTCGCCCTCGTCGAGGCGTTCCTCGAGGACGTCGACCTGCACGTTCGCGTCCACGCCGAGCGCGCGCGTGATGATGCTGCGCTGGGGGTGGTTCGCGGCTTCTTCCGCCGACAGCCGGCCCTCGCGGACCATCCTCTCGACGAGCGTGTGGTCCTCCGTAAGCTGACGGAAGGAGCCGTCGCGCAGCAGGTAGGCGCGCGAGTCGCCGACGTGCGCGATGTGCGCGACGTCGCCGTCGATCATCAGCAGCGTGCACGTCGTGCCCATCCCGCGCAGGGCCGGGTCCGACCGCGCCTTC
>JALZEG010000214.1 GCA_030862185.1 Actinomycetota bacterium | reverse complement strand
GGCTCGGGCTCGGGCTCGGGCTCGGGCGCGGCCGCGGCCGGCGCTCGCCCGGCGAGGGTCTCCTCGAGCATCTGCCTCACTGCGGCGGCCGCGGGTCGGCGCGCCGGGTCCTTCTCGAGCAGGGCCTCGATCGGTCCACGCAGCGCCCTCGCCTTCCGCAGCGGCCGCGGGTCCTCCCCCACGACCGCCGTCAGCGTCGGGATCGCCTGTCCGCGGTCGAACGGTGGCTCGCCCTCGACGGCGAAATAGAGCGTCGCGCCGAGCGACCACAGGTCGGACGCCGGGCCGGTGACGTCTTCCTTCGCCTGCTCGGGCGCCATGTACGAGGGCGATCCCAGCACGAGCCCGGTCGCGGTCAGGCGCGGGTCGCCCTTGACCGACGCGATGCCGAAGTCGGCGAGCTTCGCGTGGCGCCCCTCGGGCAGCATGACGTTCGCCGGCTTCACGTCGCGGTGGACGATGTCCTGCGAGTGCGCGGCCTCGAGCGCGCCGAGGACCTCCAGCCCGAGCCGCGCAACGCGAGCCTCGTCGAGCGGACCCTTCCGGCGCACGACGTCCTCCAGCGTCGGCGCCTCGACGAGGTCCATCACGATGTACGGCCGCTCGTCCTCCTCGACGACGTCGTAGACGATCACCGCGCCGGGATGGGAGATGCGCGCCGCCGCGCGGGCTTCGCGCAGCACGCGCGACCGCGTCACCGCGCGCTCGTTCTCCGGCACAGCCTGGGGGAGCTGGACCTCCTTGACGGCGACGGCCCGCCGGAGGAGCCGGTCCGTAGCGCGCCACACGGTGCCCATGCCCCCGCGTCCGATCGGCCGTTCGAGCGCGTAGCGCGACCGGACGACGCGGTCAGTGTCTTGGTCTTGCGCGGGCATGGGTGGCCCCTTACCCGGCGGCTGCGGGGCGTATTCGTGCGGCGTCAAGCCGGGAGCGCGGTGTGGGTTTCGGAGGCGAGGAAGGCGGCGAGCTCGCGCGCCTCCGACTCGGGGATCGAGACGACACACCTCGCGCGATCGCCGACCCAGACGCTGAACCGCACGTGGTTGGCGGGGACCTCGACCGACCCCTCCGGCGCGTCGAGCACCTCGGAGTCCCGGTAGCTGGTAACCCGAAGGAACGCGTTCTCCGGGTCGTCGTCGTCGACCCGCAGCCCGGCGAAGAAGCGAGCAGTCTTGCTCATCGCGCTCCCCTTTCGGCGTCCCTCCCTAGAGCTTAGCGAGCGCCTTGCGGACGTTCGTCAGATCCTCTATCAGCCCCTTCATCTCGACCTCGCGCTCGTCGGCCGCGCGCAGGATCGCCGACGGGTGGATCGTCGCGGTCACCAGCGGCGCGAGGTCGGACTCGACGAACTCGCCGCGGCGCTGGGTCACGCGGAAGGACCTGCCGAGAAGCGCCTGCGCGGCCGTCGCTCCGAGGCAGACGAGCGCGGTCGGCTGCACGACCTCGAGCTCGGCGTCGAGCCACGGCCGGCACGCGCTGATCTCGGCCATGTTCGGCTTCTTGTGGATGCGCCGCTTCCCGCGCTGCTCGAATTTGAAGTGCTTGACGACGTTCGTCACGTACGCCTGGTCGCGGTCGATGCCGGCGGCCACGAGCGCGTCGTCGAGGAGGCGTCCCGCGGGGCCGACGAACGGTTCGCCCTGGACGTCCTCCTTGTCGCCCGGCTGCTCGCCGACGAGCATCACCTCGGAACGTTCGAGGCCCTTGCCGAACACGGTCTGGGTCGCGTTGCGGTAGAGGTCACACGCGGTGCAGGTCGCCGCGGTGAGGCGCAGCTCTTCCAGGTCGGGATCCGTGGGAACCATCGCCATGGTGCCTCCCACTCTCCCACAAGCTCGCGCTAGCCGACCGCCTCCACCGGAGCGTGGTCCGCAGGCGACGGGGCCGCGGCCCCCGCGGCGATCAGCTCGCCCAACGTCTCGGCGTCGCGAGGGATCCCGAGGAAGAAGCCCTGACCCTCGTGGCAGCCGAGCCGCCGGACCTCGTCGAGCTGCTCGGGCGTCTCGATCCCCTCCGCGACGATGCGGAGGTTGAGGTTCTCGCCGATCTGCACGATCGCGCGGGCGAGCGCCGCGTCCTCCACGCCGCGGTCGATCCCGTCGATGAACGAGCGGTCGATCTTGAGGACGTCGATCGGGAACGCGCGCAGGTAGCTGAGCGACGAGTAGCCGGTGCCGAAGTCGTCGATCGCGATCGTGACGCCGAGGGCCTTGAGCCCCTTGATCGTCGCCATCGTCTGCGGCGAGTCGTTGAGGAACACGCTCTCGGTGATCTCGAGCACGAGGTCGCTCGCCGGGAAGCGCGTCGTCTCCAGCGTGTCGGCGACCTGCTGTACGAGGTCGGACTCCTGGAACTGCCGGACGGACAGGTTGACGCTGACCTTCAGGGGGGCCGCGGCGGGGTGCGTCTTCTTCCAGCCCGCGCCGTGACGGCACGCCTCGCGCAGCACCCAGAGCCCGAGGGGGACGATCAGCCCCGTCTCCTCGGCCAGCTCGACGAAGTCCGCGGGAGGCACGAGGCCCTTGGTCGGGTGCGACCAGCGCAGTAGCGCCTCGGCCCCCGACATCTCGCCCGTCGCCATGTCCACGATCGGCTGGTACTCGACGACGAACTCGCTGCGCGCGACCGCGGACTGGAGGTCGAGCTCGCTGCGGATGCGCTCGGTCCGCGCCAGCCTCAGCTCGGGACGGTAGACCTCGTAGCAGCCGCGGCCGCGTGCCTTCGCCGCGTACATCGCGACGTCGGCGTTGCCGAGGAGCTCCTCCGTCCCGTCCTTGTCCTCCTTCAACGCGAGGCCGATGCTGGCGCCGATCGAGACCGGGTGGCCGTCGATCTCGAACGGGGTCGTGAACGTGCGGATGATCCGCTCCGCGACCCGCGGCGCCTCGGACGCGCTGAACATCCCCTCCAGCAGGATGGCGAACTCGTCGCCGCCGAGCCGCGCGATCGTGTCCGCCGGACGGACGGACTCGCTCAACCTCCCGGCCACGGCCTTCAGAAGCTCGTCGCCGGCATCGTGGCCCAGCGAGTCGTTGACGGCCTTGAACTCGTCGAGGTCGATGAACATCATCGCCAGCGGCTCGCGCGATCGCGCCACGCGGGCGAGCGCGTGCTGCAGCCGCTCTCGCAGCAGCGCGCGGTTGGCGAGACCGGTGAGATGGTCGTGGAAGGCCTGATGGGCGAGCTGCTCCTGCAGCGCCTCGTTGTCGCGCTCGGCGACCTTGCGCTGCGAGATGTCGCGCGCGTTCAGCACGATCCCACCGACGTTCGGCTCGTCGAGCAGGTTCGTCGCGGTCACCTCGAGGTCCTTGAACGACCCGTCGTCGTGACGGACGCGGCACTCGAGCTTGGCGGAGCTGCCGCGCGGCCGGGCCGCGAGGTCGCTCAGGATGCCTTGCACGGTCTTGCGCTCGTCGGGATGGACGAGCTCGAGGAGGTCGTCGCCGCGCACGTCCTCCGCGGTGACGCCGAACACCTCCGCGACCGCGGGGCTCGAGTACATCGCGCGGCATTGCTCGTCCACGATGCAGATCACGTCGCCGGAGTTCTGCACCAGCGAGCGGAAACGCGCCTCGCTCTCCTCGAGCACCTTGCGCTGCGCCGCGTCGAGCGCCGCGGCGCGCCGCGCGCGGTCGAACTGCAGGAACGCCAGGAGGATCAGCGCGAACCCGAGGATGCCGAGCGTCCCGAAGTCGGCGATGCGCGACGCGTCCTGCGTCAGCGCGTCGAAGCGCGCGTCCTGCTCGCCGAGGGCGCGCAGGAGGTTTTCGTACGCGATGTCCACGCGCGACCGGTGGTATCCGTAGGACTCGTCGAAGCGTCCCGCCGTCAGCAGAGTCGTCTGCGCGTCGAGCGCGATCTGGTACCGCTGCACCGCGCCGGACAGCTCCTCCAGCTCCTCGGGCGAGCCCGACGCCCGCAAGCTCGTCAGCGCGTGTCCCACCTCGTCATCGAGCCGGGAGATCTCCGGGGGAAGCTCCGCCATCTCGCGCTGGAGCGTCGCGTTGGGGTTCTCGCCCGTTACGAGCCCGAGCTCGAGCGCGTTGGACTCGAGCACCCTCTGGCGGTTCGACAGGGCGGCGATCCGGCTCACCATGACCTGCGCCTCGCGGCGGTCGTCGGCCCGCTGGCGGATGGCGATGATGCCGAAGCCGGCGGTCAGGACGACCGCTATGGGCAGGACGAGCCCGATCGCGGCCGCGGCGCGCCGGCCCGGGCGTACCCGGACGGCGTCGGATGCCACCCCCCCGCCGAACAGGCGGCCGGCCTTGACTGCCATGTCCCTCCCCATGTGAGCGTCCTGATGCTCGCTTGCGGTTTATCGGCCGCTCGAAGGGCGACCTGAACGCCGACCTGTGCGTGCGAACATGCGCCGCATGGCGATCCTGCTGGGCCTCGCGGCCGCCGTGACCTACGGGGCGGGCGACTTCGTAGGGGGCCTGGTCAGCCGGAGGGCGCCGCTGTTCACCGTGGTCCTGCTCTCGCAGGTCGCCGGGACCGCCCTGCTGGTCGCCTCGCTCCCGTTCTTCGTCGACTCCGGCCCGACCGCCTCCGCCCTCGCCTGGGGCGGAGCCAGCGGGGCCGCGGGGGCGACCGGGGTGCTGTTCCTCTACAAGGGGCTCGCCGCGGGGCGCATGAGCGTGGTCGCCCCGATCACCGCCGTGGAGGCGGCCGTGGTCCCGGTCGTATGGGGCCTCGCCGCCGGGGAGCGGCCTTCCGCGCTGGCGCTCGCGGGAGTGGCGGTGGCGCTGCTGGCCGTGCTGCTGGTCGCCGGGTTCGAGCCCGCGGCGGCGACCGAGGGCATGACCCGGCCCACCCGGCTCGCCACCGGCGTCCCCGAGGCGCTGATCGCCGGCCTCGCCTTCGGCGCCTTCTTCATCCTGCTCGACGGCGCCGGCGACGACACCGGGATGTGGCCGCTGGTCGGGGGCCGGACCGCCTCGCTGACGGTCCTCACCGCGCTGGTGTTGACGCGGCGCGAGCGCATCGCCGCGGCTCCCGGCACCCGCGTCCCCATCGTCGCCGCCGGGCTTCTCGACGTCGCCGCGAACCTCCTCTACCTGCTGTCGACGCGGGAGGGCCTGCTGTCGATCGTCGCGGTGCTCACGTCGCTGTACCCGGCCACCACGATCCTGCTGGCGCGCGTCGTCCTCGGCGAGCGCATGGGACGGCTGCAGGTCGCCGGCTTCGGCCTCGCCGCGACCGGCGTCGTGATGATGGCGACGGCTTAGCCGGCCTTCTCGAGCGGGGGCGTCAGCGCCTCCTCGACGACGCCGTCCTCGCGGAATACGAGGAAGCGGTCGAAGACGCGCATGAACCAACGGTCGTGGGTGACCGCGATCACCGTTCCCGTGTAGCCGTCGAGCCCCTTCTCGAGCGCCTCCGCCGAGGCGATGTCGAGGTTGTCCGTAGGCTCGTCGAGCAGCAGCATCGTCGGGCTCGCGATCTCGAGCCGCAGGATCTGCAGCCGCGCCTGCTGACCTCCCGACAGCAGCGAGAACGTCTGCGGCGCGTCGGCCGCGAGCTCGTAGCGCTTCAGCGCCGACATCGCGGCGGTGCGCTGCAGCCCGGTCTCCATCACCAGGTCGAGGACCGGTTTCGACGACCATTCCGGGTGGTCGTGCGTCTGCGAGAAAAACCCCGGCTCCACGCGCGCGCCCAGCATCCACGTCCCCTCGTGCTCCACGTTCTCGCCGGCGAGCAGCCTGAGGAAGTGCGACTTGCCGGTCCCGTTGCGGCCCAGGATGCCGACGCGCTCGCCGAAGTGGACCTCGGCGTCGAAGGGCTGAACGAGCCCCGGCAGCGCGAGCCCGCGCGCCCGGAACGCGATCTTCCCGGTGCGTCCGCCGGCGACCCGGACCCTCACGTTCTGCTGCACCGGACGAGGGGGCGGAGCGTTCTCCTTCTCGTAACGCCGCAGCCGCGCCTCCATCGCCTCGGCGCGCGACGCCCAGTCGGAGTTGTACGCGGCCTTGCGTTTGAACTCCTTTACGAGGCTCGCCAGCCGCTCGCGCTCCTGCCGGTAGTGGCGGTGCTGCTCCTCCATCCGCTCGACCCGTTGCGCGCGCGCCTGCTGATAGGTCTCGAACCGCCCGCCGTGCGTCCACACGCGCGTTCCCTCGACCGTCACGATCTTGTGCGCGGTCGCCGCGAGCAACGCGCGGTCGTGGGTCACGTAGAGGATCGTCTTGCCCGAGGCGTTCATCCGCTCCTCGAGCCATCCCTTGCCCTGGAGGTCGAGAAAGTTGTCGGGCTCGTCGAGCAGGACGACGGTCGCGTCCGAGCGGAAGATCACCTCGAGCGCGAGCCGCTTCTGCTCGCCGCCGGAGAAGGACGCGACCGGCCGGTCCTCCACCTCGTGGAACGGCCGCCGGACCGCGATCGTCGTGCACGTGTCCCACAGGACCTCGGCGGCGTATCCGCCCGCGGACTCCCAGCCCGCGAGGGCCGCGGCGTACCGGAGCTGCGACTTCTTCCCGGCGCCGGCGGCGAGCGCGCGTTCGGCGTCGGTCAGCTCGAGCGCCGCCGCGCGCAGCCGCGCCGGCGACAGCGCCACCATCAGGTCGCGCACCGTCAGGCTCTCGCCGGGCACGCCGACGAACTGCCGCATGAACGCCACGACGCCGTCGACGTGGACGCCCCCCGACTGCGTCGGCTCGTCTCCGGCGATCAACCGCAAGAGGGTCGTCTTCCCGGTGCCGTTCGCGCCGACGAGCGCGACGTGCTCGCCGTCTCCCGCGCGGAACGTCGCCTCCTCCAGGAGGGTCCGGCCCCCGGGTACCCTGTGCGACAGGTTGCTCACCTCGATGCTGCCCATCGCGTCCCACGCTAACCGGCGCCGCGTCGCGGCCGCGTGTGCCCTCGTAGCTCTGCTGGGCGCGTGCTCCGACGACTTGCGGACGCTGCCGGAGCGCGTCACCCAACGTCCCGACCCGACTCCGCGGGCGACCGAGCGATCCCGCGGATGCGAGGCGCCGCCGCGCGCCGCTCCGCCGGACGCGGTCCCGCACTACGACATGTCCGTCGCGATCGACCCCGGTGCGGGCGTGGTCGACGGCGCCTCCGAAGTCACCTTCGTCGCGGACCGCCCGACGCGGCGGCTCGTGTTCCGACTGTGGCCGAACGGCCCGCGCCTCGCCGCGGAGGGAACGAGGCTGACGGTGGAGAAGGCCGCTCTCGTCGGGAGCCGGACGTCCGTCGAGCAACCGGACCCGACGACGCTGGTCTTCGAGCTCGGCCGGCGCCTCCCGCCCGGCGGCGAGGCCACGGCCCGGCTTCGCTGGAGGCTCGATCTTCCCGGACCGATCTACGACCGCATCTCGAACCGGGGAGAGACGGTGCGGCTCGGCTCGTTCTTCCCGATCCTGTCGTGGGAGGGCGAGCGCGGGTGGGCGACGGATCCTCCGACGACCACGCTGGCGGAGTCGTCGACGAGCCCGACGGCGGACTTCGACGTCACGATCCGCGTGCCGCAGGGACTGGAGGTCATCGCGACGGGCCGCGAGAAGGCCGGGGGCGAGTGGGTCGCAGAGGACGTGCGCGACTTCGCGGTCGCAGTGGGGCGGTTCGACTACGTCCGGGAGACGGTGGAGACGCCCGATCCCGTGAACGTGACGGTGGGGGTCGCGCCGGGCCTCGACGCGGACCCGCGGGACTTCGCGAAGGCGATCGAGCGCGCCCTGAAGGACCTCTCCCGGCGCTACGGCCGCTACCCGTGGGACACGTTCTCGATGGCGATCGTGCCCGACCTCGGCCGTTCGGGCATCGAGTACCCGACGATGGTGTTCCAGGGGGAGGACAGCCTCCGGACCGCGACCACCCACGAGGTCGCGCACTCGTGGTTCTACGCCCTGGTGGGGAACAACCAGGGCCGCGACCCGTGGCTCGACGAAGGCGTGACGTCGTGGGCGCAGGCGCGCGGCGACGCCATGCTCGGCTACTTCCGCGACTACGACGTCCCGGCGGTCGCCGCCGCGCAGCTCGGGCGTCCGATGCCGTTCTGGGACGGCCACGAGGAGGACTACTACGCGGGCGTCTACGCGCAGGGCGTGAAGGCACTCGACGCGCTGGGCGACCCGCGGCGCACCGACTGTGCGCTGCGTGGATACGTCGCCGCCAACGCCTACGACGTCGCGACGGACGCCGATCTCGTCGCGGCCCTGCGCGCCGTGTACCCGCGGACCGGGCGCGTCCTGGAGCGCTTCGGCGTCCGGCCCTAGACGGCCCGCGTCCGCAGGTAGTCGAGGATCCGGCGCGAGTTCCGGGGGCTCAATGCCCGCCCCAGTGCGTTCCGCTCTCGCCTCGTCTTCGCGACGATCAGGCTCAGGAACTCCGGGTCGACGGGCGAGTACTCGGCGCGCGCCTCGTCGCAGCGGTCGCACAGCACCACCAGGTTCGACAGCTCGTCGTCGCCCACGCTGGGCGCGAACGTGCGGGCGCGGCCCACGGCGCTGCCGCACGACATGCACTTGCAGCCGACGGCGCTCTCGTAGAGGTCGCGCAGCTCCTGCACGCCCGGTGCGCTCCGGCGGCTACGCCTGTCGTTGGAGTCGGACATCCCGTGCATCCCCTCGGCGTCCCGACCGTCTCCCCTGACACAACGAGCGCACCGGCGGCAAGGTTGCCCACGGCCGCTACGGTCCGACGCCGGGGCATTCGTGTGTGTTAGCGTCCGTACCGCTCAATCCGGGGGGAAGGCACGTGGCAAGACAGAGCTTGTCGCCCCTGGCCGGGAAAAGGAGTGTGGAGTGGCACAGGGCACCGTGAAGTGGTTCAGCAACGAGAAGGGCTTCGGATTCATCTCGCAACCGGACGGGGAGGACGTGTTCGTACACTTCTCCGCCATCCAGACCGAGGGCTACAAGTCCCTCGAGGAGGGTCAGGCCGTCGAGTTCGAGGTGACTCAGGGCGCGAAGGGCAAGCAGGCGGCGAACGTACGCCCCGTGTAGGGCATCCCACAGAAGCGGACATCAAAGCGGCCCCCGGAGACCGGGGGCCGTTTCTTTTTGCCCTTTTCGTACGAATTCGACCGGTTTGTGCAGGAATTTGCGGTCACGGTAGTGAAAGAAGACGTAACAACGCCTGAGGGGGCGATTTTCCTGAGCGGTCGGCCGGCGGGCAGATGTGCGCGCGGGCCGCAGAGGGGACTCTATTTTGAGCCAGCTTCAGTCGACGCTGGACGTCGGCGAGTGTCTGCAGTCATTGCGACCCGCATTGTTGCGGGTGCCGCCGCGCGGCGCGCGGGAGGAGCCCGAGGACCTCGTGCAGGAGGCGTTCGTGCGCGCGCTGCACCACGAAGTCGAGCCCGAACGGCTGCCGGGGTGGCTGCGACGGGTCGTCACCAACCTCGCGCACGACGCGTGGCGGCGTGATCGCTCCGCGACGACCGCGCTGACCCGCCTCGCCAAGTCCGAGATCGCCGAGCCCGATCACGCGGAGGAGGTGGCGGAGAACGACCTCGCCCGTACGGCGGCCGACTTCGTGCAGGACCTCCCGCGGCTCCAGCGCGAGGTCGTGTCGGACGTGGCCGAGGGCCGCTCGATCGCCGAGGTCGCGCAGGAGAAAGGGCTGTCGCTGCGCGCGGCCGAAGGCCACCTGCGACGCGCCCGTGCCGCGCTGCGCAAGAGGATGAGCGCATGAGGCGCGCCTTGTCCGTCGCGGCCGCCCTCACGCTCCTGCTCGCCGGCTGCAGCGAGCCTTCCGGCTCCGCGGGCCCGGCAGCCGCGGCCGGAGGTGCGCGCGGCTCGGGGACCATGGACGCGGC
>JALZEG010000210.1 GCA_030862185.1 Actinomycetota bacterium | reverse complement strand
ATGATCTGGCTGCGGTGGCGGAAGAAGAAGTCGATCACGGGGATCGAGTCGATCGTCGGCGCAGGGGGCCGCGCGATGTCGACGCTGGATCCGGACGGCCAGGTGCAGGTGCGGGGACAGCTATGGAGCGCGCACGCGACCGAACGGATCGAAGTAGGCGACGACGTGACGGTGACGGCGGTGGAGGGCCTGAAGCTGGAGGTAGCCCCGCGCCGGGCCGCGCCTGAGACAATCCTCGGGGGCCCCTAGCTCATCAGGTAGAGCTCCGGACTTTTAATCCGGCGGGCAGGGTTCGAGTCCCTGGGGGCCCACCTATCCGATGTCGGGGGCCCACCTATCCGAATTGCCGTGAGCGCTCAGGACTGAGCAGACGCCCGCCTTTCGGCTCCGCACAATGCGCGCTGGGGCAACTTCTCGGACGGGGAGGTTCGTTGTGCGAGCGAAGACGCTGCGGACGGCAACTCTGGTAGCTGTAGCGGTGGTGGTGTCGACTGTCGTGGGCGCGGCGCGCATCGACGAAGCTGCTGCGGGGAAGGTCCCGGCCCCCGGCTGGATCGCTTACGCGAGCGACGCCGACGGCGACTACGAGATCTTCGTGATGCGCCCAGACGGGTCGCAGCGCCGGCAGCTCACGCACAACGACGCCGACGACTTCGAACCGAGTTGGTCCCCAGACGGGCGACGCCTCGTCTTCGAGCGAGAGCGCGGCGGCGGCTACGAAGACCTACACATCCTCGACGTGGCGTCGGGAAAGGAGCGTCCGTGGATCGTCACGCGCGGCGTCGACGAGGGAGACGCCGCCTGGTCGCCGGACGGGAAGTGGATCGCCTTCCGCGGTAACGACGGTGGCGACGGATCGGACGTCGTGGCCCTCCGGGTCGACAGGAAGCGCGGCCGCATCGTCTCGGCTCAGAGCGAGAACAGCACGAACTCGGATCCCGCGTGGTCGCCGGACGGACGCCGGCTCGCGCTGGTCGAGGCATACGACGGCGCCGGGATCTACACAGCGAGCGTCTGTTGCAGCGGCGGCTACGAGAAGGAGGAGATCACGTACGGATACGGCTGGAAGGTGGCGCTCGACTGGTCGCCGGACGGGAGCTGCATCCTCTATTCGGAGGAGACCTACTCCGAGGCCGAGGGCAGGGGGGCGGACGTGTATACGGTCCGGGCAGACGGGGGCAAGCCGGACCTCGTCCTTGCAGGATGGACGTATGCGGTCGCAGGATCCTGGTCGCCGGATGGGTCCAGGATCGTGTTCGAGGCGGACGAAAAGGGGTCCTACGACGTCTACGTCATGGACGCCGACGGCTCGAACGTGCGCCGCGTGACCAAGACGGCCGACACGAACGAGATCTCGCCGGTGTGGTGGGCGCCGCCGGTGCAGCACCCGGTCAAGCCGGAGTGCGGCGCCGTGTCCGAACCAACTGCGACACCAGAGCCCATCTTTCCGCCCACCTAAAGTGGACGCTCCTCAGCCCGGGGCCACCACGTCGTGTCCTGTGTTTGTCACGAGAGGGACATGCCGGCGGCCCAGGAAAAGCCGAAAGACTCGGCGAAACCTCAGGTAATGACGAAACGGCACTCGGTGCTAGCGCTCGGGCTCGTCGCGCTCGCGGCCCTCAATGTGATGGCGGCGCTGCGTCCTTCGGACATGCCTGCCCGGCCCGACGCGGCCGCCGCATTCCAGGAAGAGGGGGCAGAGCCCGAGTTCCCGGGGCCGTACGACTGGGGCCAGATCGCGGGTGTCCGGCAACAGGGAACGAGCGGTAAGGACGTCCGCGTGACGAGGGTCCCGGAGGCGGGGGATCCTGCGGCGTGCCAGATCCAGAGCGAGACGTCGGTGATAGCCGACGGTCGCTACGTCTACGTCGGGTTCAACGATCGCAGGGACTGCACGACCTTGATCGGGGCGTCGTGGACGGGGTTCGCACGCAGCGAGGACGGTGGCGAGACGTTCGACGACCTGGGACCCATACCCGCCACCCCGGAGATCGGGGACGTCTACGGGGACCCGGTGCTCGCCGTGGACACCTCGGGCGACGCCCGCGGGACGCTCTACCTGGGATCCCTGTCCTCCTCCGGGCTCGCCCTCGGCGTCTCCACAGACCGCGGGAAGACTTTCGAGTGGCGAGGCGTCCCTCCCGCCGAGGGGTCCGCGGACAAGGAATGGCTCGCGGTGGACAACACCGGCGGCAGGTACGACGGCCGGCTCTATCTCGCGTGGATCAATTTCGCACCCGATGCCGGCGACGAGCCCCGCCTCGACCTCTCCTATTCCGACGACTCGGGGAAGACCTGGGCCCCCGCGGTCGCGCTCGCGAAGGGCGGGAGCACCGGTGTGCGCGTCGCGATCGGACCGCGCGGTGAAGTCCACACGGTGTGGGAGGACGTCACCTGCTTCGACTGCCCGCGGCCGATCTACC
>JALZEG010000206.1 GCA_030862185.1 Actinomycetota bacterium | reverse complement strand
AGGCCCGACAGGGCTCGCGTGGAATCGCCGCCGGGCTTGCCCGGCCCCCGCTCCCCCGGAGCGGGGGCCTCCACCGGTGGAGGCGCCGCGGGAGGCGGCGAGATCACGACGGCGGCCGCGGGGGCCGCGTCCGGCGGCATGCGGTCCAGTATCCCGGCGGCCTGCGAGTGGCCCAGCACGAAGACGGGCTGGTCCAGCTCGCGCAGCTGGTCGGCGACCACGCCGGCGACGTCGTCCAGGTCCCGGTGCGTGTCGTCACCGCTATAGGCGTCGCCGCGCGTGTACGACAGGACGACGGTGTCGGACGCGGCGAACCCGAAGTCGCGCGGGTCGATCTCGGTCAGGGCGCCGGTCTCGCTGGTGGAGTCGGCGCCGCCGAGCAACGCCAGCGTGCCCTCCCCGCGCGCACGCGCCACGGGCGGCGTCTCCCTCACGTAGCGGTCGTAGAGGGAGGCGCCGGCGAACACGACGACGCCGGTGACGGTCAGCGCGACCGCGAGCGATCCGCCGGCGGGATACGTCTCCTGCTCGAGGTGTTTCCGCCACCCGAGGAGGTAGAGCGCGTGCAGCGGGCCGGTGCACGCGAGCAGCAACGCGACGGCCCACCGGCCGGTGCCCCCGAGGACCGACATCGCGGCCGCGAGCGCGACGACCACGAACGCGTAGCCGAGGAACGTGCCGATCTCGGGGACGCCCTTGCCGGGCGGCGCGCCCGCTCCCGCGTCCAGTGCGGCCGCGCGCCGCGCCAGGTAGACCGCGGGCACGAATCCGGCGGCGGCCGCGACCCAGACGAACGGCGCGTACCTGATCGCGACGCCGGCGAAGAAGAGCGCCGCGGCCGGCAGGAGGACGGCGGCGGCGACCGCGGCGAGCCGCACCGACCGAGCCCACGCGACCGCGAACGACGCCCGGCGCTCCTCCGCCAGCCACAGAGTCAGCGCGAGGACGCCGCCGCGGACGAGGATCGAGACCGCTCCGGCCGCGACGAACCACGGCCACCCGCGGCCGTGCGCCAGCGCCTGCTTGACGTCGAAGTAGACGTCGAGGGGGAACGCCGCCGCGCTCGCGGCCGCCGTGCCGTTCCCCGGGAACGCACCCGTCAGCACGAGGAACCCGGCGACGGCGCTCTCGACTGCGAACGGAGCTACGGCGAGAGGCGCGTCGCGGAGCGCGCGCAGGCCCGCCACGATCGTTCGCACAGGCGTGGAGACTAACTATGCTGCCGTTCCGTGGCAGCGGCCGAACCCGAACGTCCAGCAGAAACCGAGCCACCCCCACCGCCACCGCCGGCGCGGGGATGGTCCGGCTTCGACTGGCTGGCGCTCGGCGGCGTCACGCTCGGGAGCGCCGCGCTGCGCCTCGCCCGGCTCGCCGACCCCAGGCAGCTGATCTTCGACGAGATCTACTACGCGCGCGACGCGTGCTGGTACGTCTACGCGTCCCCGTCGGTGTGCGGCATCAGCGGCGAGAGCACGATGGTCCACCCTCCGATGTCCAAGTGGCTCATCGCGATCGGCATCAGGATCTTCGGCTACGACTCGTTCGGCTGGCGGATCGCGGCGGCCGTCGCGGGCGTCGTCACGGTCGCGCTCCTCTACCTGCTAGCGCGCAAGGTGCTCGGCTCGACGCTCGGCGCGACGCTGGCCGCGGGCCTCCTCGGCATCGACTTCCTGCACTTCGTCCAGTCGCGCACGTCGATGCTGGACATCTTCATCCCGATGTTCGGCGTCGCGGCGCTCCTCTTCGTCGCGTACGACCGCGATCGGATGCTGGCGGCCCTCGACCGCCCTCCGGAAGAGAGAGCGCACGGGCTGCTCGACCGTCCCTGGCGGCTCGCGGCCGGGGCCGCCGGCGCGGGGGCCGTCGCGTCGAAGTGGTCGGGAGGCTTGATCCTGCTGATCGCGATCGTCCTCACGATCGCGTGGGAGGTCGGAGCACGGCGTCGCGACGGACATCCGCGGCCTGGGGCACGGTTCACGCGCGAGGAGCTGCCGTCGATCGCGCTGTGGCTCGTGATCGTCCCGGTGCTCCTGTACGGCCTCACGTACGCGGGCCGGATAGGCGGCTCGTACACGGCGCTCCCGTGGAGCGAGGACGCGTGGGTCAACAACGTCTGGAACCAGCAGCTGACGATGGCGGACTTCCACGTCGACCTCGAGGCGACGCACGGCTACCAGTCGCCGTGGTGGTCGTGGATTCTGCTGAAGCGGCCGGTCTCGTACGCCTATTGCGGCGGCTCGTCCTGCGACCCGCCGGCGGCGGAGGGCGAGGTGAGAGAGGTCCTCGCGACCGGGAGCCCCTTCGTGTGGGGCGCGTCGATCCTCGCGGTGCTGTTCGCCCTGTGGCGCTGGGTCCGGCGGTGGGAGTGGTGGAAGCCGAAGCGCGGCGCACGCGACGCGATCGGAGGGCCGGAGGGCTTGGTCGTCGCGGGCTTCCTGCTGACGTACCTGCCGTGGATAGGCCTCACGTGGAACCGCGACGCGGTGTTCCTGTTCTACATACTGCCGACCATCCCGTTCATGTGCCTCGCGCTCGCGTGGGTCGCGACGCGCATCGGCTGGACGTGGGAGGCGAAGACCGCCGTGGGATTGTTCTCGCTCGGAGCCGTGGCGCTGTTCGTCTTCTACTACCCGATCCTGGCGAACACGTCGCTGTCCGAGAACGAGTGGCGGGCGCGCGTGCGCGCGTTCGACGACTGCGAGGTCCCCGAGCCAGAGGAATCCACGACGACGATCGTCGAGACGGTCGACGGCAAAGAGATCGAGAGGATCGTGACGAGCTCGGACGAAGGCGGAGGCCCCCCGAGCGGGTGGTGCTGGATCTAGGAGTCCGGCGCCTCCACCCCGACGACCTCGACGTCGAAGATCAACGTCGCGTCGGGCGGGATCGCCGGCGGGAACCCGGCTTCGCCGTAGCCCAGCTCCGGCGGGATCGTCAGCTTCCGCCGTCCGCCCTCCCTCATCCCGGGGATGCCCTCGACCCACCCTTCGATGAGCTGGCCGCTCTCGAGCGGGAACGAGACCGGGTCGCCGCCGCGCGAGGAGTCGAACTCCTCGCCGTCCTCCAGCGTCCCCGTGTAGTGCACGGTCACCACGTCCCCGCGCGCGACCTCGTCCCCCTCGCCACACTCGACCTCTTCGTACTCGAGCCCGGAATCCGTCTCGACGACCTCGCCGACCTCGCAGTCGCCGGAGCCGCCGCCCCCGCCTCCGTCACCTGCGGAGGGCTCGTCGTCACCGCACGCGGCGGCGGCCGTCAACAGCGCGATCACGAGGAACCACCGGATAGCTCTCATGGGACGAGACCCTAAGACTCTCGCCGCAGGGTCGCGGGCACGCCGGTCGCCGCGG
>JALZEG010000108.1 GCA_030862185.1 Actinomycetota bacterium | reverse complement strand
ACCCTGGATCGGGTGGATTGGAACGCGGAGCTCGTGCGCGGTGATCTGGGGAAGGCCGTTCAGCAGCTCAAGCGGGAATCGGGTAAGGGACTGTTCGTGGCAGGCGTGAGGCTCCCGCTGGCGTTGGCGGAGCTGGGATTGATTGATGAATACGAGTTCGTGGTGCACCCCACGCTAGCGGGCCAGGGGCCGACGTTGTTCGCAGGGCTATCGAAGCGTATCGACTTGAAGCTCGTGAGCCGGCTGGAGTTTGGCTCGGGGGCGGTGGCGATGCGGTATGAGCCCAGAAGTTAGCCATATCACTCGACTGGAAGGGCGACGCGCCGCCGCCGTCAGCGACCCGACACGTACCCGTTTCTTTGGCCGCGGGAGAAGATCACGGAATCTTTGCCTCGTCGCTAAACCGCGCCATCCCTCGGAGACTTGAACAACGTGGAGGTAAGTGAGGACCTGGTGACGAGTGATTTCGCAGAGTTCTATGAACGGGAGTACGCCAGCGTGTACCGGGCGGCCTATGCGCTGGCCGGCCAGCGCGAGGTTGCTCTCGACGCGACCCAGGAGGCTTTCAAGCGCGCCTTCGTACGGTGGCGCCGCCTCGCCCGTGAGGGTTGGGCCGCCGGGTGGGTCATGACGACCGCGCTCAACCTGTGCAGGAAAGAGGCCCGAAGGGCCGCCGGTTCCGGAGGCGAGACCGTCCCCCCGGTCGTTGAGCCGGCAAGTGCCGACCGCTTGGACCTGATCGCCGCGCTCCGCTCGCTCCCGACGAGGCAAGCGGAGGCCGCCCTGTTGTTCTACTGGGGCGATCTGCCGGTGCCCGTAGTCGCGACGCTCATGCACGTCGCGGAGGGAACCGTGAAGGCGCACCTCTTCCATGCCCGGCAGTCGCTGCGCGCGGCCTTGGACGCGCCCCTGGACGACGAGATTCATCCGATGACGGGAAGGTTGGAAGGACGATGACCGATCACCTGAGAGAAGAGCTCACGTCGGAGCTCGGTCGCCTGGCCGTGCCCCGGGCCGATCTTCCGGATGTCGTTACCGGGGGTCGCGCCGCCCTCCGGCGACGGCGCGCGGCGACCTTGTTCGTCGCGGCTGCCGGCATTGCGCTCGCAGGGGTCGGCATCGCCAACCTGGCGCTCGACCGGTCGGACGACGCCGGCTCCCGCATCGTTCCGGCCGCGAACGACGATCCGACGCCTTCGTCCTCGGACGGGTGGACGACATACCACGATCCCGAAGAGCGCTACACGGTCCGCTACCCAAGCGACTGGCATCGGGCAGCGGAAGCCCTCCAACCACACGTGGAGGACCCGCGGGAGATCCTCTCCGTGGCGTCGTACGAGCCTCGCCCCGACGATACCCGTTGCGCGTTCGGCCACGCCCTCGAGGACCTGGGACCCACCGACGCCTTCGTGTCCGTGAGCGAGAGCGCGGGCGACCTGACCAGTCGCTTCATGATCACGCGGCCAACGGCGTTCGCCTACGACCAGGGCTACCAGCCCACGTTCTCGGAGTGCCTGGAGACCCCCCCGGCGTTCGAGGAGCGCTTCATCCCGTTCCGAGACGGCGATCGCTTCTTCTACGCATATGTCGCGGTCGGGGAGGCGGCATCGAACGAGACAAGGGACGACGCGCTTGCGACGCTGAACAGCCTGTCTTTCGAGGAGTAGCCGGCCCTCCCCCGACGCGGGGGCTTGGTCATCAGGATGCCGTCCGGCTGGTCTCGTTTGGGCGAGCTTCGCCGAGCCGTACGGCTCGATCTAGCGGGTGCGGTATTGGCGCCCCGCCGTTTGACCCGGTTCGGGCGTGTACTCCTCCTGGATCGCTAGCACCTCGGGGAGACGATCCCAGAAGATCGACAAGAGGTCGGGGTCGAAGTGGCTGCCGGCCTCCTTCTTCATCATCTCGATGGCTTGCACTAGTTGGAAGCGCGGTCTGTAGACCCGGTCGCTCGTCAGTGCGTCGAACACGTCGGCTATTGCAGCCATGCGTCCGGCCAGGGGGATCGCATCGCCTTTCACTCCACGGGGGTAGCCGGTGCCGTCGAACTTCTCGTGATGAGTGAGCGCGATCTGTGCCGCCAGTTCCAGCAACGGGGAGTCGGACCCTCGCAGGATGCAGTGCCCGATCTCCGTGTGCTCCTGCATGATCGAGCGCTCCTCGGCCGAGAGCGGTCCGGCCCGAAGCAGGATGTCGTCCGAGATCCCGATCTTGCCCACGTCGTGCAAGCAGCTCGCCTCTCTGATGTCGCTCCGGAGGGCCTCGTTCGCACACCCGCGCGCGAGGATCTCGCAGTACCAACTCATGCGGGCAACGTGAGACCCTGTCTCTTCGTCCCGGAATTCGCCCGCCAGCGCGAGGCGCTCGATCGTCTCTCTGCGAGAGACCCGCAGCGACTTCTCGGCGCTCTCCAGCCTCACGACCGCTCCCCAGAGCTCGGCGGTCCGCGCTTTCACCGTCTCTTCGAGATGCTCTCGATAGACGCGGTTCTCTCGCTCGAGGGCCTGGCGCCTGAGGGCATTGCCGACCGCGATGATGACGTCGCTATGGCGGAACGGCTTGATGATGTATCCGTACGCACCCGCGGCCAGCGTTTGCTCCGCAAGCTTGGGATCATCCGTCCCGGTCACCATCAGCGTGGCAGTTCCCGGCGCGGACTCGTGGATGTGTCGTAGGAGTTCCAGTCCCGAGCTCTCGGGCATCTGCATGTCGGTCAACACGAGGTCCACGTCGTGCACCGACAACATGCAGCGAGCTTCCGCAACGGAGGACGCGGTCATCAGGTTGTGATATCCGGCTGCCCTCAGAACGTGCGTCAGGAGGATCTGCATCACCTCCTCGTCGTCCACGATGAGTACACAAGGCCGCATGTGACCATGGTCGTGCACGCGTCGCGGCGCAGTCGATACCGCGTGCGGACGGTTCTCGCGGTGTCAGTACTCCAAACGGAGGACGTCGATCGCGCTTTCGTCGCACATCACGACCGCGACCAGCTGGGCGCGAGTACGGACGTCCAGCTTTCCCATGGCGTTACGAACGTGGGTCCGAACGGTCTCTGGTGAGATGTGCAGCTCGTCCGCGATCTCGTTGGTCTCGCGCCCCAGTGCGATCAGGGTTACGACCTCTCGTTCGCGGCCCGTGAGTCTTGCGCCCGGCGGCTCTTGTGCGGGAGGAACCGACCAGGAGTAGCTCTGAGGAATGACCACGAAGACGGCCAGCCGGCGGTCGCCGATCTGCGCCAAGCGAGCGTGAAGCTGAACGGCGACCTTGGTGCCGTCCGGACGCACGAAAGTTCGTTTGATGTCGGAGTCGCCGGAGCGACGCTTGAACGCTTCCCACGCTGCTGCCGCCTCGGCGCGCTCGTCGGGTTCGATCACGTCGACGATGGACGTCCCGATCAGGTCGCCACGGCTCCGGCCGAAGAGGTCGACCGTCGCGTCGTTCAGTTCGACGATTCTGCGATTCTCGTCGAGCACGGCAATCGGGTTGGTCGTCTTCTGGAACAGCAGCCAGAAGAGCCTCTCCCACCCTCGACCAGCAGCGACGCCGTGCATGCGCGAGCCTAGAGACGGGTCCGGGTCCGGTGCTGCTCGGATTCCTCCTCGCGTTGCCGGGCCCAACGATGCGTCGGCGGCGCCAGCAGCAACGCCAGCATCGCGACCGACCAGACGAAGTCGTCCCAGCTCTCGCGCGGCTCGGCCACCGTGGCGATCGAGTACCCCACGACCAAGACGAACGCGACGACGATGTAGTAGAAGCGAACTCCGGGACTTCCCCGCCATAGACCCAGGACGAGCGCCAGAGTGATCACGGTCGCGATCGCCGTCCACACGGAGAACCCGGCAGTCCACGCGAACAGGGCGTTGACAATGCCGACACCCGCCAGGACCCGGATCGTCCAGGGGCACTCTCGCCACTGAAGGATGTCACTCACGTCCGCAGCACTCTCCCGACTCGTCCCCGGATGGTATTGGCTCTCTGCGTCCGATGCTTGCGGCGCCCGGCCCCCCGGCGGAAGATTGGTCGCGCCGCGGGGAGGAGGGCGATGGCACGGGCTGACGGCATGGTGCTGGTTACGGGGGCGTCGGGATCTATCGGGCGCGCCACCGTTCGCGCGCTCGATGCTCGGGGCCGGGACGTCGTCACCGTCGATCGCCGCCCGTTGCCCGAGCCGGAAAGCTCCATCGTCGTCAAGCACCTGGAGGTCGACCTCGCCGACGACGACGCCGCGGGGGCGATCGCGACCATCGCTCCGGGCCGCGATCTCCGGCACGCGATCGCGGTGGCCGGCGGAGGCGACGCGGAGGAGCTCGCGCTCGCCGATCCCGCTACCGAGGAGCTGCGCATCTTCGACAGGGTGGTGCGCAACAACCTCCGGACCGCGTTCGTCACCATCCGCCACGTCGTGCCCCTTCTGCGCGCGTCGTCCGGCGACCGATCGATCACGCTCGTGGGATCGATCAACGCGTTCGGCGGCTACGGCGCGCCCGGCTACTCCGCGGCGAAGGCCGGGCTGGCCGGGCTCGCGAACGCGTTGACGGCGCCGCTCGGCGCGGACGGCATCCGGATCAACTGCCTCGTCCCCGGAACGGTCGACACCGCGAACCTGCGCGACCTCGCGGCGAGCCGCGGCGTCCAGCTCGACCTCGGATCGCTGGCGGCGAAGGCTCCTCTGGGCCGCGTCCTGGACGCGACGGACGTCGCGGCCGCGCTGGTGGCGATGTCGCTCGACATGCGGGGGATGACCGGAGCGAGCGTCGTCCTCGACAACGGTCAGACTCACATCCGCTGACGTGATCCACCGCACGCTCCTCCGGGCCCGCCGCTTCGTAGCACTCGAGGTGACGCGTCTGCGCCGCGTGCCCGAGGTGCTGGCGATAGTGGCCGCGGGGTTGCTGGTCGTCGTCGTGATCAGGGCTACGACGCGCGGAGCGAACTGGGCGGAGATCTTCAGGGGTCAGGCGGTCAACCTGCTCTCTGCCGGGCTCATCGCCGGCTTCGCGTACGTGATGTTCGTGCTCCGCTTCCGCAGCGGCCAGTTGAGCACCTACCTCGAGAGGCAGCACGCCGCGGCCTCCGTCGCGGCGGACGCGGATCCCGAGCTCGACGCTCTCTCCCGGACGATCGTCGACGAGCTGCTCGACGCGAAGCCGCCTCACGCCGTCTTGATCATCGGGACGGCGGACGCGGGCCATACGGAGCTGCTCGCCGGCGTGGCCGAGCGCCTGGCGAAGAAGCGCCGCGTGCCGGTGGCGGTGAGGTTGCCGGCGGCGGATGGCTCAGCCGGTCTGCCGGGCCTCGTTCGCGACCGGTTCGTCGAGGGGCTGGTGGGATCGTCCGGCGACGCGCAGAGCGGCCGCCGTCTCTTCGCCTCGCTCGTCCGCCGGCGCCGCGTCGTCGCGCTGGTCGGCGGCCTCGACCGGGTCGGCCAGGGAGAACCGCTCCCGGCACGGCGCGCGACGATCGCGCACCTCCTGGAGGCGTCGCTCGTCGAGGGCATCCCCTTCGTCGCGTGGGTCAACCCCGACCTCGCGCCGTCCATCAGCGAGGTCGCCGCGTTCCGCACGCGTCCGCTCCCGCAGTCGGAGCTCGTCGCGTACACGATGCGGCAGCTACGCGACCGCGGCCTGCCCGCGGGGGGCGACGTCAAGGGCGTCGTGGCCCGCGCCTTCCGCGCCGGCGAGGCGACGCGCGAGCCGGTCTTCCTGGCGCTGTTCGCCGACCTCGTCCTCCGGCGCGTGCGAGGGGGCGCCACCGCGGAGTCTGCGACTGCTGGGTTGCTCGGTGACGGCTGCGCGTTCCGCCGCCACGTCTCGTGGATGTGCGAATGGGCGCTCGACTGCGCTCTCGAGGATCTCGACGAGGTGTCGTCGCCTGCGTCGGTCGCACTGGCCGCACTCGGGAGAGAGGCGCACTACCGGCAGGAGGCGGAGCTGGGCGTCGAGGATGTGACCGCGGCGCTCGAGACTGGGGAGTCCCGCCGGTTTGCCGCGGGGATCGCGCTCCTGTCCCAGCGCGGCGTCCTGGACGTCTCGCCCACGGACGGCGGGGGCCGCGTCCGGTTCACCCACCCCGCGTGGCTCGCGTTCGCCGGCGCGGTCGGGCTGCGCCTGGACGAGACCCACTGGCGCGACCTCCTGCGCGCGGACATCTCGTCCTCGACCCTCGACGCGCTGACCGGCGCGCTCCTGACGTTCGGCTCGGACACGCTGCGCCAGCGGTCGTTCCTGCGCGTGCTGGGGGACCTGGGCGTGGCGCGGCCGGTCGAGATCTCGCTGGAGATGTGCCTGTCGGTGATCACGGCCCTGCAGTCGCGCCCTGAGGTGATCGAGCTCGGCGACGAGGAGATGGAGACGCTCGAGCGCGCCTGGTCGACTGCGAGCGACGTCGTGAAGACGCGCTTCGTCTCCGACGTCGACGTCGCCGGGAACACGCGGCTCGTCGAGTTCCTGTGGCGGCGCGTCGTACCGCCCGGGTTCGCCAAGAACTCTTTTCGCGTGCGCCGCGTCATCTGCAACCGGCTGGGACGCGCCGGCGCGGCTGCGTGGGCGCGTCTCGGCGAGCAGTGGCGCGCGCTCGTCTCCGTCGCGGGGACGGACGACCTCTCCTCCCGGGCACGTCAGGAAGAGCACTGGCGCGAGCACGGCTACGGCGTCGCGTCGCTCGGATGGACGCTCCCGGGCGTCCTCCACACCGTCGCGGAGGAGGGACGGGACGAGGTGTTCGAGCTTCTCGGCGCGCTGCGGCAGCTCGTGAGCCCCGCGTCCGTCGCCGCCGACCGCCGGCCGGAGATCGGGCTCGAGATCTCGCTGGCCGAAGGGTTCAAGGTCGCCGCCGCCGAGATCTCGTCTCGCGGCGAGACGTGCGACGAGCGGTGGTTGACCGAAGCGGCCGCGTTCCTGGACTCGAGCGCGTCGTGGATCAGTAAGCAGTCGTTGCTGCAGGCCCTCGCGCTCGTCCTCGGCGACGTGCCGGACGACCGGCTCGACCGGATCCTCGGCCGACGCGGCGCGGCGGAACGGGAGCATCCGTTCGTGAGGGAGACGGCGGCGCTCGTCCGGCGCGCCCTGAGGGCGCGGAGGGAACCCGCTCGCCTTACCGAAAGAGACGTCTGGCTGGAGGAGGTGGAGGCGCTCGACGACGGCGGCGTCAACCTCTCCGCGGAGGCGCATCGCCTCCTCGCGCTGTCGACCCTGCTCATCAACCTCGCCGAGCGGCCGTTCGTCGCGTGGATCCGGGGCAAGGCCGGCGCGAGCGAGGCTTCCCTCGACGCCCGGGACCGCGCCTTCACGGGGACCGAGCTCCCGAGGTGCTTCCTGCGAAGCGGGCACGCCGCGACGATGTTCGAGACCGCGTGCGACTGCCCGTTCGAGTTCTGCGGTCCGGGCGCGAAGGCGGGCGTCCTCCACGAAGCGCGGCACTTCTCGCGCTCGTTCCTGCAGAGGGCGCAGGCGACCGCGAGCGCGCCGAGCCTGATCCGGCGTGACGGTAAAGGTGCGTTCGCCGAGAGGGCGTTCGGCGTGGTGTGGCGGGAGCTCGACGACGAGCTCGCCAAGGAAGAGCCGCATCTCGGCTCCCCGTGGTGATGCGCTGATGCCGATCCCGTTCAGCTGGCAGGCGGAGCAGTTCCACGAGCTCCTCCCGAGCGCGGCGCGCGACGACGTCGCGCCGTACATCCTGCGGCACCTCGACCCACGTGGGCCGACGCTGGAGGCGGGCTGCGGGCTCGGCAGGTTCGTCGCGTTCATGGAACACCGCGGATTTCAGGACGTCCGCGGCCTCGACGTGTCGCCGGAGGCGGTCGCGATCGTGAACAGGCTGGCGCCGCACCTCGAGGTCACGTGCGGCGACGTGTCCTCTCTCCCGTTCGAGGACGACTCGGTGCGCGGGATCGTGTCGCTGGGTGTGGTCGAGCACTTCCGCGAGGGGCCCGGCCCCGCGCTGCGCGAGATGGCGAGGGTGATGATGCCCGGCGGCGTGGCGGTCGTCACCGTGCCCTATCTCAACCTCGTGCGGCGTCTGAAGCGATGGCTGCGCCTCGACGCGCTGGGAGAGCGCCTGCGCGGGGGCCGGCCCGCGGGCGCGGGCGAGGTGGTGGCGCGGTCGGTCGCCGAGCTGGGGCGGCGGGAGGAGGAGCCTGCGGGGCCCTTGAGGTTCGTCGCGTGGCCGGCCACGGGGCCGTTCTTCGAGTACCGCTTCGCGGCCGCGCAGATGCGCGCCGAGCTGGAGGCCGTGGGTTTGTCGATCGTGGAGGTGGCACGGCTCGATACGGTCAGCGGGATGTTCTACGAGCTCGGCAGGCTCCTCGTCAGGAGCTCGGCGCAGGGAAGGACCGCGACGCTCGCGGGCCGCGCCTTCGGAAGCCTCTTCTCACGTGCGCCGTGGGTGCACGCCCACATGCTGTTGTTCGTGGCGCGCAAGCCCGACGGGGCCGGATGACCGTAACGCCGAGCGCGAGACCCGGAGGTCGATTCACGCGGTGGATCGCGCTAGCCGGTCTCGTCGTCGCGGCCGCTGGATGTGTCGGGCCCTCGCGCACCGCGGCGGATTACCGGCGCAAGGCCGCTAACAGCGCAGAGGCAGTCGTCTCGGCCGTCGAGTCCGCGCTCCTGACGGTCGAGGTCGCTCGGGACGGCCGCGCCCCCGCGCCGTACGTAGCCCTGCGACTGTCGGAGGACGGGGAGTCCGTCGCGAGCGTCGAGACCGCGTTCGGCGTGGTGCAGCCGCCGAGCCCCAAGCTGGACAGCCTGCGCTCCGACACGCTGACGGTGATAGCGGATGCCTCCGATGTTCTGGAGGAGCTGCGGATCGCGGCGTACAGAGGCGAGCTGCACCGCCTGCCTGAGATAGCACGTGGCCTGGAGGAGCTGCTCGAACCGCTGAGGCGCCTGATGGAGAGCGCGCCGACGTGAAGCAGATCCTCACGATCGCGCTCGGCGTGCTCACCGCGATCGGCGGCTTCATGGACATCGGCGATCTCGTCACCGACGCGCTCATCGGCGCGCGGTTCGGGTTGGGGATGGTGTGGGTGACGGTCGTCGCGGTCGTCGGGATAACCGCGTACTCGGAGATGTGCGGCCGCGTCGCCGCCGCCACGAACCGGACGGTCTTCGACCTCGTGCGCGAGCGCCTGGGCGGGCGCGTGGCGCTGGTCAACCTCGCCGGGTCCTACCTCGTGAACGTCCTGACGCTCGTCGCAGAGCTGTGCGGCGTCGCGCTGGCGTTCGAGCTGGTGACCGACGTGCACTACCTGCTGTGGGTGCCGCTCGTGGCGTTCCTCGCGTTCCTCGTCGTCTGGAAGATGCCCTTCGGGACGATGGAGCGTCTCTACGGCGTGCTCGGGCTGGCGTTGTTCGTGTTCGTCGTAGCCGTCTGGCAGCTCGGGCCGGACTGGGGGCAGATGGCTCACGACGTGACCCACCCGACGATCCCCGACGGAGAGGGCCGGCCCACCTATCTCTTCTACGCGATCGTCATGCTGGGCGCGCAGATGACGCCGT
>JALZEG010000200.1 GCA_030862185.1 Actinomycetota bacterium | reverse complement strand
TCGAGGAGATCCTGCGCGCCACCAGGGCCGTCCAGCGGTTCGGCGGCAAGACGTCGAGCACGCTGGACCGCTGGCGCGCCGCCTTCGTCGCGCGCTACGAGACGCGCGAGGTCCCGCTCGTCGAGGCCCTGGACGAGGAGTCCGGCATCGGGTTCCTCCCCTCGACCTCGCCGGGGAGCGACGCCTCTCCCCTGGTCCGCGGGCTCGTGTGGCCGCAGAAGCCGGACGACGCCGGAAGCCTCGGCCCCCGCTTCGCGCATCTGATGCGGCGGCTCCTCGACTGCGTCGCCGCCGGGGAGCGCGAGCTCGTACTCGACGACGCCGACGTGGACGCGCTCGCGGCGCAGGACCAGAACGAGACTCCGGACGCGTTCGCGGCGCTAGTGACGATCGCCGCTCCTTCCGGCGAAGCGGTCGACCGCGGCGACTTCAGGCTGCTTCTGCACGGCGCGTCGGGGCCGTCGGGGGCGCGTCTGACCGGCCGGTTCTGCCACGCCGATCCCGCGGTCGACGCGGCCGTGCGGGAGCACCTGCGAGCGGAAGAGGCGCTCCGGCCCGAGATCGCGTTCGCGGAGATCGTCCACCTGCCGGAGGGGCGCAGCGGCAACATTCTGGCGCGCCCGGTGCTGCGCGACTACGAGATCCCGTTCCTCGGCCGCTCCGGCGCACCGCCCGGCGCACAGGTCCCGGTCACCGATCTGACGGTGTCGGTCGAGGGCCAGAAGGTCGTGCTCCGATCGAGACGCCTCGGGCGCGAGGTCGCGCCGCGGCTGTCGAGCGCGCACAACTACACGCTGCGCAGCCTCGGCATCTACCGCTTCCTCTGCACGGTGCAGGCGCAAGGTGTCGCAGAGGGTGTCGTATGGAATTGGGGCGCGTTCAACGCCGCGAGCTTCCTGCCGCGCGTCGTCTACGGGAAGACGGTCCTCCACCGCGCGCGCTGGGCGTTCCGCGCCGCGGATGTCGCCGGGCTGCTGGCGGCCAGGGGGGACGAGGTGTTCGCGCGCATGCAGGAGCTGCGCGCCGCCCGCGGCCTCCCCCGGCACGTCGCGCTCGCCGACGAGGACAACCAGCTCTTGGTGGACCTCGACAACGTGCTCTCGGTCGAGATGCTCGTCGAGCTCGTCCGTCGCAGGCCGCACTTCCGTCTCGTCGAGATGTGGCCGGACCCCGGCGAGATGGTCGTCTCGAGCGACCGCGGGCCCTACGTCAACGAGGTGCTGATCCCGTTCGTGCGGACGGAGTCGGGCATCCCGGTGTCGGCGCGCTCGCGCGGGCCCGCGCCGCGGCGCAGCTTCCCCCCGGCCTCCGAGTGGCTGTACCTGAAGCTCTTCTCCGGCACCGCGGTCGCGGACGCGTTGCTGCGCGACGTCGTGCGGCCGCTGGTCGGCGAGGCCCGCCGCTCCGGAGCGGCAGACAGCTGGTTCTTCATCCGCTACTCGGACCCCGACCCGCACCTGCGCGTCCGGCTCCACGGCGACGCCGCCCGGCTCACGGCGGAGGTCCTTCCCGCGTTCCGGCGCGCGCTCGAGCCGGAGCTCGAAGGGCGCGTGTGGCGTCTCGAGACCGGGACGTACGTGCGCGAGGTCGAGCGCTACGGGGGCCCGGACGCGATCGGGATCGCGGAGGCGATCTTCGCCGCCGACAGCGACGCGGTTCTGGACGTGATCGCTTCGGGCAGCTCGCTCGACGACCGCTGGCGCGCCGCGCTCGCCGGGATGCACGCGCTGTTCGCCGACCTCGGGCTGGACGACGACGCGCAGGCGCAGGTCGCGCGCCGCATGCGCGACGGCTACGCGACCGAGTTCGCCGCCGACGCCTTGCTGAAGCGCCAGATCGGCGAGCGCTATCGCTCCGAGCGCCAGCGCCTCGAGCCGCTGATCGGGGACGGCCTCGACGTCTGGAGAACGCGCTCGGAGGTCGTGCGGCCCCTGGGCGCGCGCCTACGGAGCCTCGACGCCGAGGGGCGGCTGACGACGCCGCTGCACGACCTCGCGGCGAGCCTCGCGCACATGCACGTCAACCGTCTGCTGCGCTCGTCGCAGCGCGCGCACGAGATGGTGCTCTACGACCTGCTCGACCGTTTGTACGTCGCGCGGGCCGCGCGCAAGCGCCGCTAGGCGTTGCCTCTCATGGCCTCGGCGGCCCGTCGCTGCATCTCCTCCGGCGGCACGTCCTCGACGTGGCTCGCGACGCTCCAGCGATGGCCGAAGGGGTCCTCGAACTGACCGGTGCGGTCGCCGTAGAACTGGTTCCGCACGTCCTCCACAACCTTCGCGCCGTTGTCGACCGCGCGCTGGAAGACCGCGTCCACGTCCTGGACGTAGACGCTGATCGTCACGCCGGACCCGCCGTACGCGGCGGGGCCGCGGATGCCCATGTCGGGGAACTCGTCGGCGAGCATGATGACGGAGTCGCCGAGCTGGAGCTCCGCGTGCCCGATCTTTCCGCTCGGGTCGGACATCCGCATACGCTCGGTCGCGCCGAGCACGTTCTCGTAGAACGAGATCGCGTCGGCAGCGCCGTCGACGTGCAGGTAGGGCATCACCTGGGGGTAGGTGTCGGGGATCGGCTTCACGTCTGCCACGTCGTGGACCTCCTCGTAGTCGGGGGACGCAGCGATCCTAAGTCGTTAGAGTCTCGCGGCGGCCATGGGGAAAGGGGGTTACGTGCGCAAGGCCTTGAAGCGCGCAGCCCTCGAATGGCCGTGGGACGCCGCGGCAGCCGTCTACCACCGTGTCCGCCGGACGCCCGTCGTCGGGCCGCTGATGCTCCGGGGCATCGAGCGCAAGGCACGCGGCGCGCGCTGGATCGAGGCGCGGGTGCGAGCGGGCCCGCTGCACGGGATGACGCTGGCGATCGATCCGCGGGTGCAGGCAGACGTGGTCGTCGGAGCGTACGAGCGCCGGCTGTCGCGCCACGTAGACGGCATGCTCCGCGACGGCGACCTCGCGTTCGACGTGGGGTCGCACCTAGGCTACTTCGGGATCCTGATGGCCACCGCGGTCGGACGCCGCGGCCGCGTCGTGTGCTTCGAGCCGGATCCGGGGGTGCACGAGGCGTTGGAGCAGAACGTCGAGCGCAATCGCGCGCTCATACCCGCGGACGTCTCGGTGGCGCGGCTGGCGATCGGCGCGGCGCGCGGGAACACGACGTTCGAGACCGGGGGGCACAGCACACGGGGCCGTCTCAGCGGGTCCGGCGACGTCGACGTGGACGTCGTGACGCTCGACGACGCGGTGGACCGCTTCGGGACGCCGCGCTTCGTCAAGGTCGACGTCGAGGGCGGGGAGGTCGAGGTGCTGGCGGGGGCGGCCGTGCTCGTGACTGCGGGGACGACGTCGTTCGGGATAGAGGTGCACTCGGACGAGCTGGAGCACTCGTGCCGGCGATTCCTCGAGGCGCAGGGCTACAGGTGCCGGGTGATAAAGGAAGCGGGCCGGGCGGAGACGTACCTGCTGGCCGATCCTCCGGGCCCTCGCCCGACTTGACCGAGCTCGTCACGTTATGCTCCGTCGGTCCGAAAAAGCAACGCAAGCTAGAACGGGGGATGCGAATTGAAGAAGCTGCGTCTGTTACTCGCCGCCGCGATCATGTCGTCGGCGTTCGTAGTCGGGACCGCCGCGCCGGCCAGCGCCAGCTGCTACGGCGAACCGGTCGACGTCTGCGCCGCAGTGTGCCAGATCGGTCTCAGCAACAA
>JALZEG010000164.1 GCA_030862185.1 Actinomycetota bacterium | reverse complement strand
TTCTCCCAGCGCGTCCCCATGTAGAGGACCTTCTTGGGCGAGTTCTCGAGCGCCCGGAACAGGTTCCACGCCTCTTCCTGCTTGACGTTCCAGTCGCCCCAGTTGTGGCTCACCAGCACCGGGATGTCGATGTTTGCGGCGTCCTTGACGTAGTCGCGCGCCAGCCAGAACTTGTCGTAGGTGGGGGTGTCGAAGTCGTAGGCGCCCTGGATGTGGGCGAGCTCGTCGCAGGGCTCGACGTCCGACTGCACCCTCTCGACGTAGTCGGGGTTCTCGGGGTCGAGCGGCGGCGGCGCCGCGAAGCCGAAGTCGAAGGCGATGGGGGTGTCGAAACCCTGCTCGTCGACCACCACTCCGTTGGTGGGGCCCTGGTTGCCGAGCTTTTCGTTGTTGAAGGCGTAGCGCATGCCGCCCGAGTAGGCGTAGCTGTACCAGCGGGAGATGGCCGACTCGGGAACGATGGTGGTCAGGTGCGGCGGGTCCATGGTGGCGGTCGCCGTGGCGGTGGTGCCGTCGTAGGAGCCGCCGATCATGGCGACCTTGCCGTTGGACCACTTCTGCTTGGCGATCCACTCGACCGAGTCGTAGCCCGCCTTCTTCTCGCGCATGGCGCCGTAGTCGTAGCAGCCGCCGGAGTCCCCGGTGCCGGGCACGTCGACCCACACGCGGTGGTAGCCGCGGGGCACCCAGCGCTCGGCATCGCCGTTTCGTCCCAGCGCCGAGTAGGGCGACAGCGTGAGGATCGCCGGCACCTTGGCGATCTTGCCGTCGATCGTGGCGTGGACGACCTCGGCGTTCAGCGTGCCGGCGCGCGTGGAGATCTTGTAGATCTTGGTCTCGCTGCCGTAGGTGGGCGCGGCCACGGCAGCCGGCGGCGCCGGCAGCACGGCGAGCACGCTCAGGACGAGCAGCGTTACGATCGTGCGGCTCTTCATCCGTCGTCCACCCCCTTTCACCCCGTCAGTACGGAACGGCCCCGGATCGGTAGCGGCTTTAGGCTGGGCCCTATGGCGACCGTGAAGACCCGGACCGTGAAGACCCGGATCGAGCCCGCCCCCAGCGGCTCGATCCACGTCGGCAACGCCCGTACGGCCCTCTTCTCGTGGTTGTTCGCCAGGCATCACGGGGGGACCTTCGTCCTCCGGATCGCCGACACCGACGCGAAGCGGGTCTCGGAGGAGAACTACCAGGCCGTGCTAGAGGACCTCCGCTGGCTGGGCCTCCACTGGGACGAGGGCCCCGAGGTCGGAGGACCTAACGGCCCCTACCGTCAGAGCGAGCGGTTCCACATCTACACCGAGAAGGCGAACGAGCTCCTCGAGAAGGGCTACGCCTACCCCTGCTACTGCACCCCCGAGGAGCTCGAGCTCGAGCGCAAGACCGCCCCCTCCGAAGGACGTGCGCCGGGGTACTCGGGCCGGTGCCGGAACCTCACGGACGAGCAGCGGCGGGCGTTCGAGGCGGAGGGGCGCACGTCGTCGCTGCGCTTCGCCGTCCCCGCCGACCGGACGATCACGTTCCACGACGCGGTGCTCGGCGAGCTGTCGACAGACCTCGGCCGCACCCCCGACTTCGTCATCCAGCGCTCCGACGGGACCCCGACGTACATGCTCGCGGTGACCGTCGACGACGTCGCGATGGAGATAACGCACGTGATCCGCGGCAACGACCTCGTCGCGTCGACGGCGCGGCAGCTGCTGCTGCGCGAGGCCCTCGGCGTGACGGAGACGCCGGTGTTCGCGCACCTGCCGTTGCTCGTGTCGACCGAGGGGAAGCCGCTGTCGAAGAGGTGGGGCGACGTGTCGGTCGCGGCATACCGGGAGCAGGGCTTCCTGCCCGAGGCGATGGTGAACTACCTCGCGCTGCTCGGCTGGTCTTACGACGACAAGACCAACGTGTTCTCGCTCGACGAGCTGATCGAGCGGTTCTCGCTCGAGCGCGTCGGGAAGAACCCCGCCGCGTTCGACGTCGCGAAGCTCGAGTGGCTGAACGGCCACTACCTCCGCTCGCTCTCCGACGAGGAGCTGGCGCGCCGGATCGTCCCCTTCTGCGCTCGGGCCGGGTTCGAGGCCGGCGTCGGGACGCTGACCGCGGTGGCGCCGTTGATAAAGGAGCGCCTCAAGCGCCTCGACGAGGCCCCCGCGATGGTCCGGTTCCTGTTCGAGGACGTGGTCCCCGAGGGCAAGGCGCTGAAGGCGCTGGACGGTCAGGAGGACTACCTCGCCGCGGCCGCCGTGGCTCTGGAGGGCCTCGAGAAGTGGACGACGCCGGCCATCGAGGAGGCTCTGCGCGCGCTCGCCGACGAGCGGGGGCTGAAGCCGAAGCAGGCGTTCCAGCCCCTCCGCGCGGCCCTCACGGGAACACTGGTCTCGCCGCCGTTGTTCGAGAGCATCGAGCTCTTGGGTCTGGAGGAGTCGCTGAAGCGCCTGCGGTATCCTGCGTGACGCCTGGCCCCTGGTGGGGTCTTTGGGGCGTGGGGTAACCTGGCAGCCCGTCGGATTCTGGTTCCGATAGTCCTGGTTCGAATCCAGGCGCCCCAGCGCTGAGCAAGGCAAACCAAGGCCCCGTGGTGTAGTTGGCCTAGCACGCCGCCCTCTCAAGGCGGAGATCACGGGTTCGAATCCCGTCGGGGCTACGAGCAACGGTGACGAAGAGCGGAGGAGCAGCGAGATGAACCGGACGGACCTGGTCGAGAGGCCGTACCTCAGGGACGACCTGCCGACGTTCCGCGCCGGTGACACCGTCAGGGTGCACGTGCGCGTCGTCGAGGGCGAGCGCGAGCGCATTCAGGTGTTCGAGGGCATCGTCATCCGCCGGCGCGGCAGCCAGCTCTCCGAGACGTTCACCGTCCGCAAGATCAGCTTCGGCGTCGGGGTCGAGAGGACGTTCCCGGTCCACTCGCCGATGATCGCCAAGATCGAGGTCGCGGCCCGCGGAGACGTACGCCGTGCCAAGCTCTACTACCTCCGCTCCCGCGTCGGGAAGAAGGCGAAGGTAAAAGAGCTGCGGGACAGATAGGACCCCCCGTGGAGTCCCGCCACGCCCCGCCCCCACCGCCCCCTCCTCCTCCCGCCCCGAGCGAGGAGGAGACGCAGGTCGTCCCCGCGGCCGAGGAGGAAGAGCCCAGGAAGAAGAAGCACTCCTTCTGGCGCGAACTCCCGGTCCTCGTAGTCATCGCGTTCGTCGTCGCGCTGCTGATCAAGACGTACCTGCTGCAGGCCTTCTACATCCCGTCCGCCTCGATGGAGCCGACGCTCGTCGAGGGCGACCGCGTGCTCGTCGAGAAGCTGAGCTACCGGTGGGGCGAGCCCGAGCGCGGCGACGTCGTCGTCTTCGAGAAGGAGTTCGCGACGCTCACCCCCGCACAGGACGATCCCTTCTGGGAGGACATAGCGAGCGCGTTGAAGGGGCTGTTCGGCTTCCCGACCGGCGGCACGCAGGACTTCATCAAGCGCGTTATGGCGGTCGAGGGCGACACGATCGAGGGCCGGGAGGGCCGCGTCTACGTCAACGGCGACGTCGTCGAGGAGCCGTACCTGTCGGAGGGCACCGAGACGTCACCGTTCGGCCCCGTCGAGATACCGCAGGACATGATCTTCGTGATGGGCGACAACCGTGGGAACTCGGACGACTCGCGGGCGTTCGGACCGATCCCCGTGGACGAGGTGGTCGGGCACGCTTTCCTGCTGCTGTGGCCTCCGTCTGACTTCGACACGCTCTGACCCGCTAGATGCCGCGGGTACACGAGGTCGCCAAGGAGATCGGCGTCACCTCGAAAGAGGTCCTGGCGTGCCTGGAGGAGCTGGGCGAGCCCCGCTCCACCCACGCCTCGTCCGTCGATGACGTGCTGGCGGAGAGGGTCAAAGCCGCGCTGCGGCCCGAGGCCCAGCCGGAACCGGAACCGGAGCCGGAGCCCGAGGCCGAGCCGGCGGAGGCGCCCCGGGCGAAGAAGAGGCGGTCGTGGCTGCGGCATCTCGCCGAGCTCCCCGTCCTCATCCTGATCGCGTTCGTCATCGCGATCGTCATCAAGACGTTCCTCGTCCAGGCGTTCTTCATCCCGTCGGGGTCGATGATCCCGACGCTCCACGTCGGCGACCGCGTGCTCGTCGAGAAGATCTCGTACCGCTTCGGCGGCCCGAGCCGCGGCGACGTCGTCGTCTTCGAGAAGGATGTCTTCGGCGAGACCCCCGACCTCCCCTGGTACGACGACGCGCGTAACTTCGTCCGGGAGCTGCTCGGCCTCCCCACCGGGATCGAAGAGGACTACATCAAGCGCGTCGTCGCGGTCGGCGGCGACACGATCCGCTACTACGGCGAACCGCGGCGCCTCTACGTCAACGGAACCGAGATGTCGCAGGACTACGTCAACAGGGGACGCGACCCGGCGAGCCCTACGATCACCGCGCAGGACTGCAAGCGGCTGCAGATGCAGATCGACGGCGGAGGCTGCGTCGTCCCGGCCGGGAAGGTCTTCGTGATGGGCGACAACCGCGGCAACTCGGAGGACTCACGGATCCTCGGCCCGATCGACGAGGACAAGATCGTGGGGCACGCGTTCCTGATCATCTGGCCTCCGAACGATTTCGGGACTATCTAGGTAGAGTCGCCGCGATGGTGATGGACGCCACCGGGCTCCTCGAGGCCCGGCTCGCCGGAGTGGGCTTCGAGCGCGTCGCCGGCGCCGACGAGGTGGGGCGGGGGGCCCTGGCCGGCCCGCTGATGGCCGCCGCGGTGATACTCCCGCCGGGGACCTGCATCGAGGGGCTCAGGGACTCCAAGATGTGCACCGCGCTGCAGCGCGAGCGGCTGGCCGGGCAGATCAAGGAGATCGCGATCGCCTACTGCGTCGTGCGTGTCGGCCACGAGAAGATCGACCGCGACGGGCTCCAGCGGTGCAACCTCCAGGCGCTGCGCCGGGCGTTGAAGGGGCTCGGCGAGGAGCCCGACTACGTGCTCGTGGACGCGTTCCGGCTGCGACGCGCGTCGTGGCCCACGCTCGGCGTGAAGAAGGCGGACGCCGTCTCGACGAACGTCGCGGCAGCCTCGATCCTCGCCAAGGTCCAGCGCGACAGGGCGATGCGCCGCTACCACCGGCGCCATCCCGAGTACGGGTTTGCGACGAATGTCGGATACGGGACCCGCGAGCACTGGCGCGCGCTCCAGCAATACGGGCCGTGCGCCATCCACCGCCGTTCCTTCTACGGAGTCGAGGGTTTCGTGGACGCCGATGGCGTCTTTCGGCCCCATCTGGCGCGAGACTTGGAGGAAGAAGACTTCGACCAAGAGGACGACCAAGAGGACGACCAAGAGGAGACGGGATGAGCGTCGAGGACCTCGAGAAGTACGAGGCCGAGATGGAGCTGCAGCTCTACAAGGAGTACCGGGACGTCCTCCCGATGTTCAAGTACGTCGTGGAGACCGAGCGCCGCTTCTATCTCGCGAACGAGGTCAACGTCGAGACGCGCCACGCCGGCGCGAAGGTGTGGTTCGAGGTCGAGCTCAACGACGCGTGGGTGTGGGACATGCACCGCCCGGCGCGGTTCGTCTCGCACGTCAAGGTCGTGACGTTCCGGGACCTGAACGTGGAGGAGCTGGCGCAGCTCGCCGAGCGCGACATCATCCCGGACCCGCCCGGGATGGCGCACTAGCGCTTTTCGTCATACCCCCCTGAATACATTGGCGCGCATGGACGCGCGGCCCGGGCTCGGACGCCGCGGCGAGGACGCCGCCTGCGACCTCTATCGCCGCCTCGGCTTCGAGGTGGTCGAACGGAACTACCGCTCCGGCCGCGGTGAGATCGACGT
>JALZEG010000159.1 GCA_030862185.1 Actinomycetota bacterium | reverse complement strand
TTCTTCGGGAAGCGGATGCGCAACCGCGGGCACGCCGTCGGCATCGCGGCGGTCGGGATCGGGTTCGTCCTCTCGCTGATCGGGTTCGTCGAGCTGGCGGCGGGCAACGCACACGTCGAGAAGTCGTGGACGTGGTTCGAGTTCCCGAGCGGGTTCGAGCTCGAGTTCGGCATGAACTACGACTTCCTCGCCGGCGTGATGTTCGTCGTCGTGACGTTCATCTCGCTCCTCGTGCAGGTCTACTCGACCGGCTACATGCACGACGACCAGCGGTACACATGGTTCTACACGGCGCTGGCGTTGTTCACCGGGTCGATGCTGTTCCTCGTCATCGCGAACAACCTCCTCCAGATGCTGGTGGGGTGGGAGGGCGTCGGCGTCTGCTCGTACTTCCTGATCGGCCACTGGTGGGAGGAGAAGGAGAACTCCTCCGCCGCGATGAAGGCGTTCATCACGACGCGGGTCGGCGACATCGGTTTCATGTTCGGGATCTTCGCCCTGTTCTTCCTCGCCGGGACGTTCAACGTCGGCGAGCTCAACCACCTCGCGGAGGACGGAGAGATCGGCGGCACCGCGCTGACGGTCGCGGCCCTCCTGCTCTTCTGCGGCGCAGTCGGGAAGTCGGCCCAGTTCCCGCTGCACGTGTGGCTCCCGGACGCCATGGCCGGACCCACGCCGGTCTCGGCCCTGATCCACGCTGCGACGATGGTCGTCGCGGGCATCTACCTCGTCGCGCGGATGTTCGTGCTGTTCGAGCACGCCGGCGCTGCGCTCGACGTCGTCGCGATCATCGCCTCGATAACGATGCTGATAGCTGCGCTGCTGGCGCTCGTCCAGGACGACATCAAACGCGTGCTGGCGTACTCGACGATCAGCCAGCTCGCCTACATGATGGCGGCGCTCGGCGTCGGCGCCTACACCGCCGGGGTCTTCCATCTCTTCACCCACGCGATGTTCAAGGCGCTGCTGTTCCTGGGGGCCGGGTCACTGATCCACGCGGTCCACTCGAACAACATGAGCGACATGGGCGGGCTGCGGAAATACATGCCGCACACCTATCGGACGTTCATCATCGGGTCGCTCGCGCTCGCGGGGATCTTCCCGCTCGCCGGCTTCTTCTCGAAGGACGAGATCATCGGCGGCGCGCTGCGCGCCGCGAGCGAGGGACAGCGCGCGGCCGCGTGGATCGTGCTGATCGCGGGTCTCGTCACGGCCTTCCTCACCGCGCTCTACATGACCAGGGCGTGCGTGAAGACGTTCTGGGGCGAGTACCGCGGCCACGGCCAGCCGCACGAGAGCACGGGGTCGATGGTGACGCCGCTGTGGGTGCTGGCGGGCGCGTCGGTGACGGTCGGGTTCCTCGGCCTGCCCGTGATCGGACCGTTCCACGACTGGATGCATCTGCCGGGTCACGAGATGCACGGCTGGTCGACCTTCTACAACTTCATCCTGCCGCTCGGCTCGGTCCTGCTCGCGGTCAGCGCGATTTTCGTGGGCTGGCAGGTGTTCGCTCTCGGGCGGTTGCGCGTGGACATCCTCGGCGGGCCGTTCGCGTGGGCGTACCGTTTCGTCGAGAACAAGTACTACCTGGACGACCTGTACATCCGCGGGATCGTCCGGCCCATCCAGTACACCTGGGCCAAGATCGCCTACTGGACCAACCAGCACGTGATCGACGGCGTCGTCAACGGCGCCGGGCGCGCCTCTCTCGGCGGCGCGAAGGTCGCGTACACGATCGACCAGGACGTGGTCGACTTCGCCGTCAACGGCGCGGCGGGGCTGACCGGCGCGACGGGGGGACTCTTGCGATACATACAGACCGGGAACGTCCAGCGGTACGCGGCGGTGCTGTTCGCGGCGGTCGCGGTGTTCGTCGCCGCGATAGCGCTCACCTAGGGAGGGTCTGACAGGGCTATGGAATGGTTCGACGACTGGGGGCTGAGCCTCACGACGTTCCTGCCGCTGGTCGGCACGATCGTGCTTCTGTTCGTGCCGACTGCCCAGGAGGCGGCGATCAAGGCGCTCGGGACGATCTTCGCGGGTCTCGCGTTGATCGCCGGGATCGTCGTGGCGCTGCGCTTCGACTACGGCGATTCCGGCAAGCTGCAGCAGGTCGTGAACCTCGAGTGGATCCCGACGATCGACGTCAACTACCACATCGGCGTCGACGGGATGTCGCTGCCGCTCGTGGTGCTGTCGGCCCTCGTGTCGTTCCTGTGCATGGTCTACCTGTACTTCCACGTGCCGGAGCCCGGCAAGCCGAAGGCGCTGTTCGCGCTCGTGCTCCTGCTCGAGACCGGCATGACGGGGACGTTCGTCGCGCTCGACCTCATCCTGTTCTTCGTCTTCTTCGAGGTCGTCCTCGTCCCCATGTACTTCATGATCGGGATCTGGGGCGGGCCGCGCCGTGAGTACGCGGCGGTCAAGTTCTTCCTCTTCACGCTGTTCGGCTCGATCTTCATGCTGCTGGGCTTCCTGGCCCTCTTCTTCCAGGCCGGCACGTTCGACATGGTCGAGCTGCGCGAGCTCGGCGCGGCCGGCATAGGGAGCGAGCTGTTCCAGTCGCTCGTGTTCCTCGGGCTGTTCCTCGGCTTCGCGATCAAGGTCCCGATGTGGCCGTTCCACACCTGGCTCCCCGACGCGCACACGGAGGCGCCGACGGTGGGCTCGGTGCTGCTCGCCGCGATCCTGCTGAAGATGGGGACCTACGGCTTCATCCGTATCTCGCTGCCGATCCTGCCGGACGCCGCGGTCGACTACGCACCGATCATCGGCGTGCTCGCGGTGATCTCGATCATCTACGGGTCGTTGTGCTGCCTCGCCCAGACGGATCTGAAACGGCTGATCGCGTTCTCGTCGGTCGGGCACATGGGCTTCGTCATGCTCGGCATCGCGACGCTCACCGACGCCGGGATCAACGGCGCGATCTTCGCGATGGTGGCGCACGGGCTCATCACCGGGATGCTGTTCTTCCTCGCCGGGTCGATCCACGAGCGCTACCACACGAGGGAGATCGCCGACCTCGGCGGCATCCTCCAGCAGATCCCGCGCTTCGGCTCCGTCTTCAGCTATGCCGCGATCGCGTCGCTCGGCCTTCCGGGACTCGCGGGCTTCTGGGGTGAGTTCCTCGCGCTGCAGGGCTCCTACAACCCCGCTGCCGGGTTGAACGAGACGCTGTTCCGCTTCCTGATGGTCGGCGGCGGGATCGGAACGGTCCTCACGGCCGGTTACCTCCTGTGGACGATCCAGCGCGTCAACCTCGGACGGGTGCCGGAGAGGTTCGCCGACGGCCATGGCATCCACGACGTCTCGCGGCTCGAGTGGCTCGCGTGGGCGCCGCTGCTCGCCCTCATCGTGGCGGCCGGGCTGTACCCGAAGATGGTGCTCGGCGTGACGAACGAGGCCGTCGACGTGCTGCTCGGGGCCTTCGGCGCGTGAACGTAGCGGTCGACTGGCACGCGCTCGCGCCGGAGGCGGTGCTGACCGTCTTCGCTTGCGCCGTCCTCGTCGTCGACCTGTTCCTGCCGCGCGAGGCGAAGTGGCTCGCGATGCCGCTGTCGGCGGCGGGTCTCGTGGCGACCCTCGCGGCGGTCGTCTCGCTGATCGGGGGGGGCGACCGGCTGACGCTCGGCGGCGCGTTCGAGGTCGACACGTTCGCGCTCGTGTTCAAGGGCCTGTTCTGCGTCATCGGGCTCATCGTCCTCGCGCTGTCGTTCGACTACTTCCGCGAGGGCGAGTACGCGCAGGGCGAGTACTACTTCCTGCTGCTGTGCGGCCTGCTCGGCACGCTCGTGATGTCGAGCTCCCGCGACCTCGTCTCGATCTTCATCGCGATCGAGCTCATCTCCATCCCCGGCTTCATCATGACGGGGCTGCGCAAGGGCGACGTCAGGTCGAACGAGGCGGCGCTCAAGTTCTTCCTCTTCGGCGTGCTCTCGTCGGCGGTGATGCTGTACGGGATGTCGCTCGTCTATGGCGCGACCGGCGGCGAGGTCCAGCTCGACGCGATCCGCGAGGCGTTCGCAGGCCGCGGCGACGACCCCATCGTCGTCATGAGCGTGTTCTTCGTCGTCGTCGGCTTCGCGTTCAAGATCTCCGCGGTTCCCTTTCACTTCTGGGCCCCCGACACGTACGAGGGCGCGCCCTCGCCGGTCGCGGCGTTCCTCTCGACCGCGTCGAAGATCGGCGGGTTCGTCGGCCTGCTGGTCCTGATGTTCCGCGCGTTCCCGGACGTCGCCGACGCGTGGAGGCCGGCGTTCGCCGCGCTCGCGGTGCTGACGATGACGGTAGGCAACCTGATCGCGCTGCGGCAACGGCACATCATCCGTCTGCTCGCGTACTCGGGGATCGCGCAGTCCGGCTACGTGCTCGTCACGTTCGCGCTGATCTCGCCCAACGGCGCCGCGAACGAGCAGGCGTTCCAGTCGGCGATGTTCTACCTCGCCGTCTACGGGATCATGGACGCCGGCGCGTTCGCCGCGGCGATCTCCTTCGCACGCAAGGGCGGTTCGTACTTCATCGACGACTACTCCGGGCTGTGGCAGCGGTCGCCCGCGCTGGCGCTGCTGCTCGCCGGGTTCCTGGTGTCGCTGGCCGGGACGCCGCCGATGGCGGGCTTTTGGGCGAAGCTGTTCGTGTTCCTGGCCGCGATCAACGCCGGCGTCGTCTGGCTCGCGGTGGTGATGGGGCTCAACGCGGTGATCGCGGCCTGGTACTACCTCGCCGTTGTGAAGCGGATGTTCTTCGAGACGACGGAAGAGACGCGCGAGATCGAGGTGCCGTACCTGCTGAAGGCCGCGATGGGCGTGGCGACGCTGCTGCTGGTCGTGGGCTTCGTGCTGCCGCGCCCGATAGCCCAGCTGGCGGCCGACGCGGTCTTCCTGGGGGCCGGGTAGGCAGACTCGTCGCGCCCGCCGTTACGGAAAGCGCAACGGACGGCGCGAGAAGTGAGCGGAGTGTGGGCCTTCGTCCACGCGTCTTCGAGCGACGACATCCGGCGCCTCGAGCCGAGGAAGCCTGAGCGGCGTAGAGCGATCTAGGGAAGTCGAGTCGTCTCGATGGCCGCCTCGGGCTCGGCCCCCGGCCCCCGCGGCTGCAGGCCCGCCGTGAGGCCGATGCCCACGATCACGGCCAGCGCGAATTGCGACGTCGGCTCCATGTAGAAGAAGTAGCGGTCCAAGAACGAGGGCAGGTCGAGCCCGCCGAGCCCGCCGGTCTCCGCGACCACCAGAGGGTGGGCCACCAGCAAAGATGCGGGCAGCGAGATCACCAGCGGCACGTGCCACCGGTAGGTTCCCGGCCGGCGTGCGAGAGACGCGGCGCCAACCATCAACCCTGAGGCCACCACCAGCACGATCCATCCTGCCCACCCCACCCAGTCGGGCTCGAAGGTCGACGACACCTCTTTCTCCCAACTCTGCCGTGCCACGGTCGCCCATCTCAGGAGCGCGAGCGCCCCGCACAGCAGCAGGAACCGTAGAAGAGCCTCCGCCGCAATCGTCGTACCGCCCACAGTGCCTCCCCTTCGTCGTGCCACGTCGCCCTACGCCGGCAGCACGCGGCCCCCGAACCAGACCCCATCGTGCACCGCGGCGGCCTCCGGTACCATCTCGCCCCGCCACACGATCGCCCGCTCCACCCGCGCCCCCGCCTCCACCCGCGCGCCCGCGAGGACGATCGCCCCCGGCTCCAGCACGCCGGCCACCGCAGCGCCCGGACCCACGTAGGCGCGGCCCCCCTCGACCTCGGCGATCTTTCCCGGCCACGACCCGTCGGGCGGCTCCGGCCCCCGTCCCACGAGCAGATCGAGCGAGGCCTCGAGGTACGACTCCACCATCCCGACGTCTCGCCAGTACCCCCGGTGGCGGTGAACCGCGAGCTCGCCGGATCGGGCTAGCCACGCCAGCAGCGTCTCGCCCAGGCCCAGCGGGCGTGTCTCGGGCAGCGTTTCGAGGGCCACCCGCTCGAAGACCGCGGCCCCCATGAACACGCCCCCCGCGGCGTCCGCCCGCCGCCGGCGGTCCACGAAACCCACGGCACGGTCGCCGGACAGGACGAAATCGGCCCCCGACCCCACCTCCGAGACGGCGATCGTGGCCGGCGCCCCCGAGGCCGCGTGCGCCTCCAGTAGCGCCGTCGCCGCCAGGTCGGTCACCACGTCCGAGTTCCACGTCAGGACCCGAGCCCCCAGACGGTCGCGCAGGGCGACCAGGGTGCCTGCGGTCCCGTACGCTTCGGGGGTCTCGAGCAGCGTATCGAGGTGCCGTTCCGGGGGTACGTAGGGGGCGACGGCAGCAGTTACCGAGTCGGGCAGGTGGCGTACGTTCAGCACGACGGAAGGGGCAGCTTCGTACAGGCGTCGTAGGCCGAAGGCGGCCAGGGGCACGTCGAGCAGCGGCAACGCTGGCTTGGGCACCTCGTCCGTGAGCGGCCTCAGCCGGTGGCCTCGTCCGGCCGCGAACAGGACCGCCGCCCGAGAGGACGAACCTACTTCTTCGGATGCTTCGCCCAGCAGAGAGATCGCCTTTCCGCCCCCCGGCGGAGGCGCGGAACGCCGCCATTCCGCCGCCGGCGGAGCCTTACGACGAGGGTCTGTGAGTGTACGAGCGCAGAGCTGCGACTAGGTCCCGCACGCCCTGGTACGGGCGCGCCCTGAGGATCGCGCTGACGCTCGTCGTCGGTGGGACGGCGTTCGCGCCCTTCGCGGTGGCGCAGCAGCGTTCCAGCGCCCCTCCTCTGTGCGGACCGAACCGCAGCGGGTGGGAGAGCGTCAACGTCCCGTTCTCCGCCGGCTCCCAGGCGATCAAGTCGTGGTCGATCTCGCACACAAGCATGCTGATGTTCGCCACCAACGGCCTCGTCGTGATGCGCTCGACGGACCGGGGTTGCAGCTGGGAGGAGGCGTGGCGGCTTCAGGACGTCCCCCCGCCCGGAACGACCGTCACGTCGGTCGACTCCGTCATCGAGCAGGTCCACGTCTCCGAGTCGCCGCTGTCGGTGGGCAAGGTCTTTCTGACCGTCGACCAGGCCAGGCCGGTGTCGCGGCCGCGCGTGTTCGTCAGCACCGACGCGGGCCAGTCGTTCTCGCCGAGCGAGGCCGGCCTCGCCGCGGCCGTCGGCCGTCCCGAGGAGATCGCGACCGCGCGCAGCAACCCCGGCAAGGTCTACCTCCTCACCGACACAACCGGCATACAGCGGTCACTCCTTCCCGACGGCCTCCCGCAGGAGCTGCAGGGCGCGAAGGGCGTCGCACAGGTCCTCTACGAGAGCGTGGACGGCGGGGGCAGCTGGACGCCTATGACGCCCGTTTACTCAGGCGACCCGTGGAACGGCATCGAGGTCGACCCGCACGACGCGGACGTGGTGTGGCTGTACGGAGACGGCGGCTTCCGCCGCGCGTCGGACCCGGCCCCCCTGCCCGTCGACGGCCCGAGCCCCGCCCCGATCTCGAACATGGACGTGTGGCACCTGAGCGGCCAGCAGGCGCGCGTCGTCGCCCCGACATCGACGGCGCCGCCCGAGAGCTATCGCTCGGCCGACGGCGGGCGGACCTTCGCCGCCGTTGGCATACCCGGCGTCGCGCAGTCGGTCGTCGTGCTGTCGCCGGTGCAGGAGGTCTACGCGACGAGCACCGGCGTGTGGCTGGAGACCTTCGGCCAGAAGGACGTCAACCTCTCGCCCACCGACCGTCGGCCGATCCTCGACCTGTACGTGACCGACGGCGCCGGGGCCGAGTTGTGGGGGCGCAGCGAGACCACGATCGAGCGCAAGGTCTTCCGCGGTCCGAAGACGAAGACGTTCGACCTCTGCAAGGAGGCCGCGAAGGCCGGGATCGTGGTTCCCGGCTGCCCGACCCCCGAGATGGACATCGACATCCCCTGCACGAAGACCGCCGATCCCCGTGAATCGGCGCTCCAGCCGCCCCGCGTCGAGCTCGAGCTGAAACCGGGCGAGAGCAAGACCGTCCACTACGACTTCGACCTGCCGGCAAAGGGGAAGCCGCTCGACGTCTTCTTCCTGATCGACGTCTCGGGAAGCATGCAGGACGCGATCGACGGGATCGGACGCGCCATGCACGAGATCGTCACGCACCTGTCGAACAGGGGGATCAACGTCCGGTTCGGCGTCGGCGAGTACCGGAGCTACAACCAGCCGCCTGCGTACCGCCGCGTGCTCGACATCACCGACGATTGCGGCGCAGTGAAGGAGGCGCTCGAGAGCCTCATCGCCTCCGGAGGAGGCGAGGAGACGCAGCTCGAAGCGCTCTACCAAGTGGCGAGGGGTGAGAGCCGACCTGGTGTCAACGTCGTCGTTCCCGCGGGGCAGAACGCCACCTTCCGGTCTGGCGCGACGCGCGTGATCATCCACACGACGGACGAGACGATCTCGGAGGGGCCGCCGAACCCGTCCTACGAGGAGGTCAAGACCGCTCTCAATTCGCAACACATCGACCAGGTCGGCGTCGCCATCGAGGACAGTTTCGGCGGGGGCAGCAACAACCCGCTGGAGGATAAGCCGCCGCCCAGTGAGGGCCTGCGGCGCGTTGCGGCGGACACGGAGACCTTTGCCCCGGAGGAGGGCGTGGATTGCAACGGCGACGGCGAAATCGAGCTCGAGCAGGGTGAGCCGGTCGTATGCAAGATCAGCCCGCTGCGCGCCCGCGACGCGTCCCTGATGGCTCCGGCGATCATCAACATGCTCGAGGCGAACATCGAGCCTCCGGACGTGTGCTGGGACGTCCCGCTCGACGCCCCCGTGGTGGCCGAGGGGCCGAGCGGCTGCGTCGGCGACGTCGGGGACCCCGAGCAGATGGGCTTCGACGTCACGTACTCGTGCCCGGCGCTCCATTCCAGGAAGAGGTTCAGGGTCGAGCTCGGGGCCTCGGTGGACGGCGCGCAGGACGACGTCTCGGTGGCGTCGGTCCTCTGCAAGGTCCCGCCGGGGCCGAACCCGAAGGACCCGCCGCCGGCCCCCTTCGTCGCGCTGCCGGTGATCCCGTTCCTGCCGCCGCCCCCGGCGCCGCCGGAGATCCCGCCCGCGCCGAACCCCAACCCGAACCCGCAGCCGAACCCGCAGTCGCAGGCCCAGGCGGCGGCTCAGGCGGCGATGGCGCACCAGGAGCAGCAGCAGCCGCAACTGGCCTACGTGTACGCTCAACACCAGCACGCGGCGGCGGCTGCGCAGGAGTCCGCGGGCGGGAAAGAGGCCGAGTACGCGATGTCCAGTTACTCCAGGGACTCCGATGGCGTACCACCAGAAGCAATCTTCATGATCGGTGCGATGACGATGTCGGCCGCGTTCGGCTGTCTGACCCTCGCCCGGGAGAAGGTGCGAGTCCAGCACGTCCGCCGCTGACGATCCAGGAATCGTTGCCGAACAGGAGGCCCGTCGAGTGAGCAGTGAGGTACAGGGGGGACTTGCCGCGTGGCGCCGGAACGTCAGGCGCAAGGTCAAGAACTACCGGGTCCGGCGGGCCCGCAAGCGGCACTCCGGTAAGCGCGCCGCCACCAGCCGCCGGTCGACGATCGTCCTCGGGCTGATTCTCGTCCTCCTCTTCGGCGCGTTCGCGTGGGCGCAGACCTACCTCGAGCCGCAGTCGCCGGGCCAGGAGCTGACGTTCGACGAGCTCGACGCGCTCGCGCAGGAGAACCGCATAGCGGCCGCGGAGTTCCGCGACGAGGACGCCCAGCTCGTCGGGACCTTCCAGGCCGGGCCGCTGCCTGGCTTCGAGGAGGAGCCCAAGAAGCCCCCGGCCAAGAAGACCGACGCCACAGGCAAGCCCGCTGAGGGTGAGAACGTCGAGGCCGAAGAGGGCACCGAGGCCGCCGCCGGCGGCAAGCAGCCCGCCAAGAAGCCGGCACCGAAGCCCGCGCCCGAGCCCGAGTCCAAGGCCCCCGAGGGCGACGGCGACTTCTGGGTCCAGCTGCCGCAGAACGGCGCCGCGTTCGGCCCCCTCGTCGACTCGCTGACCGCGGCCGGTGCCAGCGTCTCGGTCGAGCCGCAGACGGCGAAGGCGATCGTGCGGGTCGTGTCGCAATTCCTGCTGCCGCTGTTGATCCTCGCGGCGTTCTTCGGCCTGCTCTTCACCGCCGGGCGCGGCGGAGGGTCGGGCATCGGCGACGTCATGCAGTTCGGATCGATCGGCAAGGGCAAGTCGAAGAGGGGCCGCGCCGGCGTGGTCACCTACAAGGACGTCGGGGGGGCCGAGGAGGCAGTGCTCGAGCTCTCCGAGGTCGTCGACTACCTCAAGAACCCCGATCGCTACGAGGAGATCGGTGCGGTCCCGCCCAAGGGCGTCCTGCTGTTCGGCCCGCCGGGCTGCGGCAAGACGCTCATCGCGCGCGCGACCGCGGGTGAGGCCGACGTGCCCTTCTTCTCGGTTGCAGGCGCGGAGTTCGTCGAGTCGCTCGTCGGCGTCGGCGCGGCCCGTGTCCGCGACCTGTTCGCCCGGGTGCGCGCGGTCGCACCGGCCATCGTCTTCATCGACGAGCTCGACGCGGCGGGTCGCAAGCGCGGTGCCGGCGGCTCCGGCGGCGGAGGCAGCGACGAGCGCGAGCAGACGCTGAACCAGCTCCTCGTGGAGATGGACGGCTTCGAGGTCTCGGCCGGGATCGTCGTCATCGGCGCGACGAACCGTCCCGACATCCTCGATCCCGCGTTGCTGCGTCCCGGCCGGTTCGACCGTCACATCACGGTCGACCAGCCCGACCACGACGGCCGCAAGGAGATCCTCATGCTCCACGCCGCGGGCAAGCCGATCGCGGACGAGGTCGACTTCGACTACCTCTCGAAGCGGACGCCGGGCTTCTCCGGTGCCGACCTCGCGAACGTGATCAACGAGGGCGCGCTGCTCTCGCTGCGCATACAGAAGCCCGCAATCGAGACGACCGACCTCGAAGAGGCGATCCAGCGCGTGCTCCACGGCCCGAAGCGCCGCGGCAAGGTCCTTAGCGAGGAGGAGCGCGGACGCGCCTCCTATCACGAGGCCGCGCACGCGATCGTCGCGTCGGCGCTCGGACGCGGCGACGAGGTGCACCGCGTCACGATCCTCGCCCGCAGCAAGAACGTCGCGGCCACGGGGATCGAGAGCGAGGAGGACGCGACGCTCCTCACGCGCCACCAGCTGACGCGCCAGCTCGTCACCGCGATGAGCGGACTCGCGGCGGAGGAGATGATCTTCGGCGAGCCGTCGACCGGATCCGAGAACGACCTCGAGCGCGCGACCGAGATCGCCCGCGACATGGTCGGACGGTTCGGGATGAGCCCCAAGCTCGGCCGGGCCCGGCTCCTGGCGTCGGACGCCGACGTCTACCTCGGCGGCGACACCGGGATCGCGCAGCTCTCCGACCCGACGCACACGGCAATGGACGCGGAGATCGGCCGCATCCTCGACGCCGCGGAGGCCGAGGCGCACAGGCTCCTGGAGGTGAACGCGGACCTGCTCCACAAGATGGCCGGCGAGCTCAAGGAGCACGAGACGCTCGAGGGGGTCCCGCTCCACCGGATCCTCAAGGAGGTCGAGGAGGAAGAGCTCCAGATGACCGGGCTGTTCTCGCGGACCTCCTCCAACGGGCACGGAGGCGGCCGTCCCCGGAAGGCGGCGGCCAAGACCACGGCGCCGCGGGCCACCGGCCCGGGCGAGCCCTAACCGAACCACCCGAACGGGCCATTGGCCCGGGAAAGTCGGACAAATAGCATCTAAACCGATGGCCTCTTTCGGCCGTTGGAGGAGAGGTGAGGGGGCCGGAGAACTACGAATGTAGGTCCCGTAAAGTGATCGCCCCGCCACGCTACGAAGCCAGAGCAAAAGGACCCCACTCCGCGTGAGAACCGCAGCCCGTGCAGCGCTCGCGATAGTCGTCCTCCTGGGCGGCAGCATGCTGCTGCCCGGACCCGGCCGCGGCATCGTCACCGAGGCGGTCGCTCAGATCGCGCAGCCCACACCGACCCTTCCCCCGATCGTTCCGGGCGGTGAGCCCGAGCCGTCACCCAGCCCGACCGAGTCCGAGAAGCCCGGCGGCGGCGGTGGCGGCGGCGGCGGCCAGCAGGGCGGCGGCGACGAGGATCCCAAGGACGAGGACGGCAAGGACGGCGACGACACCGACCGGAAGAAGAACGACCGCAAGGACCGCGGCGACGGGCCCGGCAAGGACGCCGACGACAAGAAGAAAAAGAAGAAGAAGAAGGACAAGGACGACGAGGTCCTGCCGACCCCGTCGATCCCCGGCTCCTTCAACACCGAGAAGCTCCTCGCCACGGCGGCCAGGCTCCGCAGCCTCGGCATGTCCGAGGACGAGATCGCGTCGCAGGTCTTCGCCCCGTTCATCATCGGCGGCTACGCCACGTGGATCGACACGTGGGGCGCGCCGCGCTACGGCCCTGGCCCCCTCGTCCGCACGCACGAGGGCCAGGACGTCTTCTGCGACATGGGGACGCCGATCCTGGCGACCGAGCACGGGACGATGGAGTTCGACGAGGGTGGTCTCGGGGGCCTCGTCGCGCGGCTGTATCGCTCCGACGGCTCGTACTGGTACTACGCGCACCTGTCGGACTGGAACACCGAGGAGTTCCAGAGCGGAGACAGCGTCGTCCCCGGCGACGTCATCGGCTACTGCGGGAACACCGGGAACGCGCTGACCACTCCCGCGCACGTCCACTTCGGCTGGTACCAGTCGAACGGCGAGGCGAAGAACCCGATGCGGATGCTCGTCTCGTGGTTGCGGCAGGCCCAGCTCCGCGCCCTCGGGCTCGAGGCGCGCACCGCGAGCAAGCGCGTCAAGATCGCCGACCGCCTCACGTTCGCCCGCCAGTTCGGCGACGCGTTCTCCCCCGACCGCTCCGAGCTGACGGTGTCCGGCGGCTCTCTGTGGGCCTCGGGATCGTTGCCGGCGAGCGGAGCGTTCGCGCTCGCGGAGTCGGCGCTGCAGGAGGCGCTGGCCCGCACGACGTTCGCGCTCGACGAGCCCGCCGCGGCGTTCACCGAGATCGGCGCCGGGACGGGCGTCGAGGAAGGCCCGCTGGAGACGGACTCGGCGCTCGCCGAGCTGCTCGGTGGCCACGACCACAGCGCCGAGTCGAGCGACTAGCCCGGCACGCGGGAAGAGGCCGGGCCCCGAACACGTTGCGATATCTTCGAGGCGCACCACGGCGGGATACTCAAGTGGCCAAAGAGGACCGGCTGTAAACCGGTTGGCTTGTCCTTCCCAGGTTCGAATCCTGGTCCCGCCACCGACATGGAGGACTATCGCTCCTATTCCTTCTGGCTCGACACCTGCGGCGACGACCTCACGCCCCGGCCCCCCTTGAGGTCCAACGAGAGCGTCGACGTGGCGATTGTCGGCGCGGGCTACACGGGATTGTGGACCGCCTATTACCTGAAGCAGGCCGAGCCCTCCCTGCGCGTCGCAGTCGTGGAGAAAGAGGTAGCGGGCTTCGGGGCCTCGGGGCGCAACGGCGGGTGGTGCTCCGCCCTGTTCGCCGGAGCGCGCAGCGCACGGGACATGCACGGCCCGCTGTGCGACACGATCGACGAGGTCGGACGTGTGCTGGCTGCGGAGTCGATCGACGCGCACTTCCACAAAGGAGGGACGCTCGTCCTCGCGACCTCGCCGGCGCACCTGCCGAGGGTGCGCAACGAGGCCGCGTCGCCCGGGGCTGCGTGGCTGGGGCCCGAGGAGGTCGCGCAGCGTCTGCGCGTCGCGCGCTGCGAGGGGGCCGCGTTCACGCCTCACTGCGCGCGCGTGCATCCCGGGCGGCTCGTGCGCGGGCTCGCCCGCGTCGTCGGCGCCATGGACGTCCCGCTGTACGAGAGGACCCCGGCCCTGGACGTGGCGCCCGGTCGCGTCGACGTCCCCGGCGCGGCGCTCACCGCGGACGTGGTCGTGCGCGCCACCGAGGGGTACTCGGCGACGTTCCCGCGGGCGCGGCGGCGTCTGGCCCCGCTCTACTCGCTGATGATCGTGACCGAGCCGCTGCCCCGCGCGTTCTGGGACGAGGTCGGATGGACCGGCCGCGAGACGGTCACGGACGGACGGCACCTGTTGATCTACGCGCAGCGGACCGCCGACGACCGGATCGCGTTCGGGGGCCGCGGCGCCCCGTACCACTTCGGCTCGCGCATCTCCGATCGCTTCGACCGCGAGCCGAAGGTCTTCGACGAGCTGGCGAAGGTGCTCGTGCAGCTCTGGCCGGCGGCGAGCGGCGCGCGCATCACCCACCGGTGGGGCGGCGTGCTCGGCGTGCCGCGGGACTGGTACTCGTCGGTGGGGTTCGATCGCGCGACGGGCGTCGCGTGGGCCGGCGGCTACGTCGGCGACGGCGTCTCGACGTCGAACCTGGCGGGCAGGACGCTGCGCGACCTGATCCTCGGACGAGACACGGAGATCACGAGGCTCCCGTGGGTCGGGCACCGGTCGCGCTCGTGGGAGCCGGAGCCGCTGCGGTGGCTGGGCGCCAACGCCGCGCTGTGGACGATGGCGAGCGCCGACCGGGCCGAGGCGCGCACCGGCCGTCCGGCGCGCCGGGCCGCGGTCGTGAAGAAGCTGATCGGCCTCTGATCCACCCGGCCAGGCGGGCCGAAGAAGGCTTCGTTCACCTGATCTACGTCCGGAAAGGAGCGGTGCACGCGGTGCAAGCTGCACCGGCTGCACCGGCTGCCGCTCAAACCCCTTCGGCGAGGGAGGAGCGTTGTGGTTCGTCTGGTACGTGAGGTTGGCCGCAACCATCCCGACCACACGAACCGCCCCGATCCGATACCCCCTAGATGCGAGCGGCGACCGCGGGGAGAGCGCGCCCCAGCGGCATCCGCACCACGACGTCGGCGGCCGCGTCGTAGCGGGTGGGCTCCGCGTTCATGACCACGACCTGCGCGCCGGCACGCGCCGCCGCGGCGGGAAGGTACGCGACCGGGTAGACGGTGAGCGAGCTCCCTATCGCCAGGAAGAGGTCGCACGACCCGGCCGCGGCCAGCGCGCGCTCCATGTCGCCCTCGTTCAGCGGCTGCCCGAACGAGATCGTCGCCGACTTGAGGATCCCGCCGCACGTCCGGCAGGGCGGATCGGCCTCGCCCGCGCGCACCCGCGCCAGCGCCGCCTCCATCGGAGCGCGCTCGTCGCACGACATGCACACGACCTCGCGCAGCGTGCCGTGGATCTCGATCAGGCACCCGGGCGACGTTCCCCCCTTCTGGTGGAGCCCGTCGATGTTCTGCGTGACGAGCGCGTGCAGCTTCCCCTTCCGCTCGAGCTCGGCGAGCGCGCGGTGTCCCGCGTTGGGCACGGCCGTCCACGCAGGGTGCTCCAGGCGCGACCGCCATGCACGGACGCGCAGCTCCGGGTCCTCCATGTATGCCCGGAGCGTCGACAGACGTTCGGCCTTCGGGTCCTTCGTCCACACGCCCTGGGGGCCGCGGAAGTCGGGGACGCCGGACTCGGTCGAGATGCCGGCCCCCGTGAGCGCGACGACCCGGGCCGCGCCTCGCACCAGCGATGCGACGCGCTCCAGGAGCGCCTCGTCGTTCATGCCGGCCGCTCCGGTGCGGTCGTGCCGCCGCGGCGGTGCACCGCGAGGCCCGCCAGCGCGTCCACCACCACCCGGTGGGCCGCCATCGCCGTGACGTCGGCGTGGTCGTACGGTGGCGACACCTCGACGACCTCCATCCCGGCCAGGCCGCGCGCGACCGTCAGCCTCCGGATCGCGCGCAGCAACTCCCGGGTCGACATCCCTCCCGGCTCGGGCGTCCCCGTGCCCGGCGCGAACGCCGGGTCGAGGACGTCGACGTCGACCGACAGGAAGAGGTGCTCCGCGGGGGCGATCCAGTCGAGGACGTCGTCGACGACCGAGTCGATGCCGCGGTCGGCCACGTCGTCCATTCGGTGCCAGCGCACGCCCGCGGCGCGCGCCCACGCCCACTCCGCGGGATTCGGCCAGTAGCCGCGCAACCCGACCTGCACGAGACGCTCTCCGGGAACGACGCCTTCGTCGACGAGGTGCCGGAAGGGCGTGCCGTGCGCGCGGCTCACCCCCCAGTTCTCCGTCGCGGTGTCGGTGTGCGTGTCGAACTGCACGACCGCGAGCGACCCGCGCGGGAGGGCCGCGGCGACGGCGGAGACGTCCGGGTACGCGATCGAGTGGTCGCCGCCGAGCACGACCGGGACGGCGCCCGCGGCGACGATCCGCGCGACGGCCGCGGAGATAGCGACGTGGCTCGCCGCGGGATCCCCCGGAACCACCTCCGCGTCGCCGTGGTCGACGACGCGCAGCTCGGCGAACGGGTCGACTCCCAGGTCCATGTGCCACGCCTTCGGTGGACCGCCGCCGTCGATCGCGGTGCGGATCGAGCGGGGGCCGAAACGTGCGCCCGGGCGGTGCGTCACGTACTCGTCCATCGGCGCGCCGACGATCGCGACGTCGGCGCCCGCGAGAGATGCGGCGTCGAGCGCGAGCGGGACCTTCTGGAACGTCGCGATGCCGGCGAAGGCCGGCTCCGACCCACGGCTCACATCCACGCCCGGCATTGTCGCAGGACGGTGCGTGGCTCCGGGAGAGGCCCGGCAACGGTGGAGGACTAGTCCATACGGGCTGTGTGCTTTTTGACCCGAAGGGGCTATGTCCGCGGCCTGCGGTCTCCGCCATAGTACGTAGCGGCTAGGGGGGCCGGCGGTACGCCAGGAGGAAACGATGCACCCGATGACCATGCCGCCGCCCGCCGGGAGCGCCGCTCGCCGCCTGCCCTTGCTCGCCGTCGCCCTGCTGTGCCTCGCGACGTTGCCGGCGCCGGGCGGGGCGCCGCCAGCCGCCTCGATGCTCGAGGTCGTCGTGCAGGGGACGGCCGGCGCGCTCTCCGCCGCGCGGGCCGTGGTGTCCGGAGGCGGCACCGTCGAAGACGTCCTCCCGATCGTCGACGGGGTCTCTGCGCGCGTGCCCGCTGCCGGCGTGGACGAGTTGAACGCGGATCCGCGCGTGGGCGCCGTGACCGCCGATGAGCCGATCGCCTTCGAGGGAGCCCCCGGCACGGGCACCACCCACCGGATCCAGAACGTCGTGCGCGCCGACGACCTGTGGACGCGCGGGATCGACGGGCGGGGCACGACGGTCGCGTTGCTCGACACGGGCGTGTACGCGGCGCACCCCGACCTCGCGGGACGCGTCGTCCACTGCGAGGACCTGTCGCACGAGTCCGGGACCGAGGCGCACTGCGCCGACACGTTCGGCCACGGCACGTTCATGGCCGGCCTCATCGCCGGCGACGGCACGGCGTCGAACCGCAAGTACAGGGGTGCGGCCCCCGGAGCCTCCATCGTGTCGGTGAAGGCAGCGGGCTTCGACGGCGCGACCGACGTGTCGACGGTCCTCGCGGGGATCCAGTGGATCGTCGCCCACAAGGACGTCTACGGGATTCGCGTGATGAACCTCTCCCTGGGCACGGACTCGTCGCAGGACTACCGGCTCTCTCCGCTCAACTACGCGGTCGAGCGCGCGTGGGCGGCGGGGATAGTCGTCGTCGTGTCCGCCGGGAACTCCGGCCCGGACGCGGCCACCGTGATGAAGCCCGGCGACGACCCCTACGTGATCACCGTCGGCGCGTCGAACGACGAGGGCTCGATGGCGATCGGCGACGACCGGGTCCCCGTCTTCTCGTCGCGCGGTCCCACACGTGCCAACGGGCTCGCGAAGCCCGATGTCGTCTCGCCGGGCGTCCACACGGTCTCGCTCCGCTCGCCCGGCAGCGCGATCGACCAGCAGTACGGCGCGAGCGCCGCGGTCGGCGGTCACTACTTCAAGGGAACGGGCACGTCGATGGCGACCGCGACGGTGAGCGGGATCGTCGCGCAGCTCCTCCAGGACGAGCCGGGCCTGACGCCGGACCAGGTGAAGCACCGCCTGACGAGCACCGCCCGCGCGATCGACGAGGCGGATCCGCTGCGCGCGGGAGCCGGGCTGGTCGACGCGTACGCCGCCGCGAACAGCACCAGCCTGGAGGCGGCGAACCAGGGGCTCGCGCACGCGACCGGGCTGGGCCTGCTGCAGGGCGACCGAGGGAGCGCGGGCGTAGAGGTCGTGACGCCGATCGGGCAGCTCTACCTCCAGGGCGAGTTCGTCGCCCAGACCGACCCGGAGCAGATCTCGCCGACGAACCCGGCCGGGCTGGTCCCGTGGGCCGGCGCGACGTGGAAGGCCGAGGGATGGGACGCGGCCTCGTGGGCCGGAGCGACGTGGAAGTCCGGCGACTGGACCGGCGCGACGTGGAAGGGCGCGACCTGGAAGGCGACGGTGTGGGACGGCGCTACCTGGAAGGGCGCGACGTGGAAGAACTCCGACTGGGAGGGCGCCACGTGGAAGGGCGCGGAGTGGGACGGCGCGACGTGGAAGGCGTCGTCGTGGCAGACGAGGATGTACGCGGCGGCATGGGAGTAAGGTCCCGCGCCCTCTACCTCTACGTCGCCGCGCTGACCTCGGCGCTCGTCGCCGTTCTGGTCGTGGCGACGATGGATCCCGCTCCGGGACGCGAGCTCGGCGCCTTCGCGATCCTCACGATCCTGTTCGCGCTCACCGAGCTGACCGACCTCACGTTCCACGGCAAGGGCGGCGACTGGGGGCTGAGCGCGTCCGAGGCGCTGCTGCTCCCGATGGTCGTCGTGCTCCCCGCCGGCGAGGTCGTGTGGGCGGTCACGCTCGCGATCGCGGCGGCGCGCGTCTACCGGCGGAAGGCCGGCGCGCTCAAGGGACTCTTCAACGTCGCGCAGTACGGGTGTGGGGCGGCCGCCGCGGCGGGCGTCTGGAGCGTCGCGTCGGAATCGGCCCCGGCGCTGACGCTCCGGAACGCGGGAGCGGCGATCGCGGCGGTTCTCACTTTCACGATGCTCACGCACGTCTTCGTCGCGATCGTGATGAGGCTCGCCGGAGGCGAGCGGCTGACGAGCTCGCTGCGCGGCGTGTGGGGGCCCGCGTTGATCAACCTCGCGGGGAGCATCGTCCTGGGCCTGCTGTTCGCGACCTCGATCCTCGCGAGCCGCTGGACCGTCGCCCTCTTCCCGCTCCCGCTGCTCGGGCTGTACCTCGGCTATCGAGCGGTCCTGCGGCAGCGCGACGAGGCCGAGCGGCTCCGGCACCTGCACGCGGCGAGCCGCGCCCTCGCGTCGGGACCGGAGCTGGACGCCGCGATCACCGGCTTCCTCGCCGCCGTCCGCGAGATCGTCTCCGCGCGCGAGACGCGGGTCGTCCTGAAGCTGGGGCGGCAGGCCGTGTGGTCGGCGGTCGACGGAGACGGCGTCGCGGCCGACATGGTGTCCCTCGAGCTCGGCGGCCTCGCGTCCCTGATGATGGAGATCGAGACGCGCGAGGAGCCCGTCGTCCTGCTGCAGGACGGAGACGCCGCCCGCGCGCTGCTCGCGGAGCTCGACGCGCAGAGCCTCGTGGCGGTGCCGCTGCTCGACGAGGAGGGCGTCCTCGGCTGCCTCGTGGCGCTCGACCGCGTCGGTGCCGGCGACTTCGGCCCCTCGGACGCGCTCCTGCTCGAGGCCGTCGGCGCGGAGCTGCTGACCACCCTCGGCGCCCACCGGCTCTATGCCGAGGTCACCGAGGAGCGCCAGCGTTTCACCCGGATCTTCCACGGCTCGCGCGAGGGGATCGCGCTGCTCGACCACAGGGGCGTCGTCAGGGCGTGGAACCCGGCCCTCGAGCGCATCACCGGATACGCGGCGGCCGACGTCATGGGGCGCCCGCTGTCGGACCGGGTCGTGATCCGCCGCGACGACCAGCGGCGCGTGACGACGGAGGAGCTCGTCTCCGCACGCGACACCGGCGAGGTCGAGGTCATGACGAAGGAGGGGCCCGGTCGCTGGGTGGCGGTCACCGCAGGGCCGGTCGACTCGGGCGACGAAAAGACCGCATGGGTGCTGCTCGTCCGCGACGTCACCGCGGAGCACGAAGCCGAGGAGGCGAAGTCGGACTTCCTCTCGACGATCAGCCACGAGCTACGCACCCCGCTCACGGGCATCAAGGGCGCGCTCCAGGTGCTCGCCCGCGGCTCCGACAACGTCTCGGCCGATCTCGCCGACCAGATGGTCACGGTCATGCAGCGGGGTTCCGACCGGCTGGAACGGCTCGTCATGAACCTCCTGCTCGTCTCGCAGATCGAGACCAGCGGCTTGACGCCGCCGCAGGGCGAGGCGGTGGACCTCACGCGCCTCGTCGAGGAGGCCGTCACGAAGTCGCTCGGCGACCATCCCCACCGTGTGGTCGAGCGCGAGCCCGGCCTCGTGGTCCGCGCCGGCGGGGAATGGCTCGAGCAGGCGGTCGCCCACGTGCTCGACAACGCGGCGAAGTTCGGCGGCCCCGACCGTCCGGTGACCGTGACGATCGCGCGCGACCATGGCTACGCGCGCATCTCCGTCTCCGACGAGGGGCCGGGCATCGCGCGGCCCGACCAGGAGCGGATCTTCGACCGCTTCGTGCGTCTCGGCCACGTTCTGACGCGGTCGACGCAGGGTGCGGGTGTCGGTTTGTTCATCGCGCGCCGGGCGCTGTCGGTCATGGGCGGCGACGTGTGGGTCGAGAGCGAGC